>CALLST010000333.1:0-1332 GCA_938011875.1 uncultured Collinsella sp.
GCGTGTTATACGGCTCATGGCAGGGGCGCTCGGCGGTATGGCCGTTCTCGCCGTAGATGCGGTCGAACGTGCAGATCTTGCCCGACGCCGGCATCATGTTGACACCGAGCGAAAGGCCCAGGCGGCGACTGCGCACCGGTCCAAAGATGGGGCTGGCATTTAAAAACGTAGACATAGGCATATGCTCCTTGGGACAGTTGTGCCTAAGCATAGCATCGGTGCCAAAGTCTGATTCGGGCTTGTGCTTTTCAGATTTCGTTTTTTCACGCTGCCCTCGATGTCCGCGCTATGAGAGGTTCCCGGTTGGGTACAGTTAATGCGTTAACAAGGTGCAAGGCGATGGGGCACAACATGGATTTTACGGTCGAGAATGCGGGCACCACGATTGCCTGTCGCGAGTTTGCCGAGCCGGGCGTGCCGTCGGATGCGCCTGCCTTGGTGTGCGTGCACGGCGCTTGCGTCGACGGCACATTTTTTGACGGGATCGCCCGCGAGCTCGCCTGCGGCTATCGCGTAATTGCCTACGACCGCCGCGGTTGCGGCGAGAGCGGCGATGCCGCGGACGGGCGCTACGACCTCGCCGCCCAGGCCGCCGCCCTGCAGGCCGTTATCGAGCATATTGGCACTCCGGCAAACGTGCTCGCGCACAGTGCCGGTACGTTGGTGGCCCTGGAGCTTCTCCGTGCAAACCCCGCCATAATCTCGCGTGCGATTCTGCATGAACCCGCCGTGACGGATGAGGGCGCCGGCCTGGGTGCGGCCCCGGTTTTGCTCGAGATGATTGCTGCGGGAAAGGTCTCGAGGGCATTAAGAGCCTTCCTGAGTGCCATCAGTGATTCGGATCCTCAAGCTCCCAAGACAACCGAGGCGGAAGCCAAGCATGCCCTGCGCAACGGCCGCAGTTTCATGGCGAACGAATACGGGATTACTATGACCTGCGTTCCCGATTGGGATAGCGTTCGCGCGTCGAAAACGGTGGCCGCCGTGCTTTTGGGCGAGCTCTCGATTGGCACGCCCCGCGAAGCGGGCACGAGAGCGTCGGCTGAGCTTTTGGGCTGTCCGCTCGTAACGGTCCCCGGCGCGCACAACGGGCTGCGCGATCGACCGGTAGCGGCTGCCCAGGCCGTCCGTGGCGTCCTAGGGTTCTAGCAGCCGCAATAATCAAAACGGGCTTTTCCCGTAAACATTTAGACCGTGTTAACAGATGCGCCCAGAACCTTACGGCTGCGGCTTCAGCCCTACCGTCTGCCAACTCATGAAAAAGAAACGGTATTCACGTGCGTACCTGCATCGACAAGGTGCTACCCTTGTAACATTTGGCACCCACTGCTA
>CALLST010000334.1:0-23908 GCA_938011875.1 uncultured Collinsella sp.
TATAGGACAAAATGTGTGTCTACTTTAGGGGCATCGGCGCAGGTCGATGCCCCTTTTTCAGCCGTTTAAATTCCGTGCCCGCTTTTAACGACTCGGACAGAATGTGTGTCCGGTTGCCTATCGTTCCCTCGGGTGCTTTACCTAATATATCGCCCCGTGCGGACACGATTACCGCTCACGACACGGCGGCAGCAAATATCACAAAGTCGCAGGTAGACGGTTCAACAGGATTCGATTTACGGGGCGATTGAACCTGGGATGGTTTGGATGTTCGTGACACCCCTTTTCCGTGTCTTAAAACGCATCTGGTGAGGTTGATTTTTCGGCCTTGACCTGCATGGCGGCACTTTTTGGTGTTTTGGATGTGCCCTTAAGCAGTGCTTGCATCTACCAGCGCGTGAAACATTTCGACGGTAATTCGTGAAACAAATTGCGGAACTATCGCTCCAACGGGTGTGCCGCCGCTCAACGCGAGCGGTCAGCTTGGCCCCGCAAACGGCTACTCGCTCTTCATGGCCATACAGATGGCCACCTCCTGCTGGATGCGATCGAGATCGAGCGGCAGCGCAACCGGATGATGCGTCAGACGATGGGATTTCGACATGCAGTTGTTGATGCGCACAACGGAGATCTTGTTGCCGTGATGCGCAGTCCCGATGATGCCTATGACTACTGCGACTATTTTGCCACGGTTCGTCGGGACGCTACTGTTTTCGATTTGTGGGCTGAGATTTAAAACATCTCGCCTGTTTCAATGCGTTTTTTGGGGTTTATAACTGTTCGCTTTTTCGGTTGTGTCGCAGTTCACTAGTTCATTCATTACGTTCTTCGTATCGTCTGTAAATCAGTTATGCCGCGGTTACACGGCTCTGTTGTTGCGTTTTGTCGTAATTCAGCAATGACATAGCCGGAGCTCGCCCGCAAGTGTCGTACGCTGCCGTACAAAACTGCGTTTCGGCCGTCCGCGTACTGCCAAGGCTCTGCCCTAGTACCCGGCGCCTGCGGCGGTTGTTCATATCTGAACTGCGACACAACCGAACAAAGCAATTACGACACTACGTAACTGTGTAATTACCGAACTGCGCGATAACGACAAAACTGAAAAACGTAACTGTTGAATTGCAGAACAATGAGCTAACGCCGCGAGTGCCGGGTGCTAGGGCAGAGCCCTAGCGTGCGCCGCTTGCGGCGGTACGCTGCCGGGCATTCTGTACGGCAGCGTACGACTCTTGCGGACAGATTTCAGGACCGAATAGTCCGATGTTCAATAGTTCTGTTATTACGTGGTTACATAGTGCGGCTATTCCGCTTTGTCGTTATTGCGTTATGTCACATTGTCGATATTACGTAGTTCGGTTTTTCACTTTTTACGCCGTTCACTTATTCATTTGTTACATAGTGCCGCTATTCCGTGGCGTCACTTTTATGCCCACCGCGTGCGTATTCGACGGTGTGGGCGGCGTCTCCGAACACCTCGACTGCTGCCGCCACGAATTGCGGTGTGGTGCGCCTCGGGATATAGAAAGTTTTGTTGCCGAACACGATTGCGATCCAGGCGTTACGGTAGATGAATTGATATGCCGCCTCTCTTGAGCGCTTACCGCAGTATTCCTCTGCAATCTCGTCGATCTGCCAGAGATGGCCGAAGCCGACGATATATTCGGCGATGTACGCGCTCGTCTTGATTCGCACGCGCCGCGGGCGGCGGTATGGAGCATAGCTGCTTTTCCCGGGGTCCGCTTTAACGGGCACGGAATATACCTCGGCTCGAGCCTTTTCAGCGACCACGCGCCGTGCATCATCGAGGCTATAACGCTTGCACAGGCGCTCGCCGTCGTCGGTCGAGCACTTCACGGTGATTGACTTGATATGCGGCGCCAGATACTTGTACATCCATGCTCGCGACGCGCCGAACTCCCACCGCAGATCTTCAATACTCAAGAACTCATCCATCTTTTGACCTCGATTTTCTGCCGATAAACGAGAAATCCCGCAAGAGACGCATACTTGTACCCCCATCGTAAATGTGTGTACAAATCTGCCGCCGATCCGGGCGGTTCGGCGCTTGCCAGGGCTCCGCCCTCGGACCGGGAGAAGGGCACTCGCACGCCTTGTTATTACGATAACGGACAAGGGCGAAAAGGAGCCAGTTTTCAAATTATTACGATAAAAGACACAGGTACGGCGGCGTGCGCGGTGGTGCCTGCGGGAGATTATTACGATAACGGACGCAGCGGCAAACCCTGAATCGCGCCCCTGAGACGGTGCAAAATGGCCTTGTGAGGCCATTTTGCACGCCAGCTTCGTTCGACGTCAGACATTCAAGATGTCAGACGTCGAACCTGCGTCAAAGACGCAGATGGGGCTACTAGTTGCCTACGATCGCTCGCGAAGCTCGCCTGTTCGTGCGTGAATGTCTGACAGCTCCGTCAGACATTGTCGGACATTTGATTGTTCGACAAATGCGCACGTTGTCGCGTTCGCAAAGCTTACCGAACGGTCGATGGGTGCGTTGAGGCCGGAGCAAACGGCGGATGCCAGAAAAATGGCCTCAAAGAATCGCGCCCATGGTTGATAAAATTGACCGCCCGGGCGCAAATACCCGGGCGGTCAATTCATCCCCTCGTTCGCGATCCTGTTGGGTTTTGGGGCTTTGACATGTTGTTGACGGATGGATCAGCCGTACAGCTTGATCTCCCGGGGTTCCATGTGGTCGTCCCCCCAATAAGACGTCCCTGATGTGGTCCTGTGGCAGGACCTCGACGGGCAGCGCTGGGTCGCCGACGTGGCCGGGCACTGGGAGTAGGCGTGGCCTTTGGATAGAGCGTGGCCGCCTGCCGGCGGTCGGACTGCCACTTCAGCCAAAAGCTCAGGCGCGCGCATTAAAATCATGGATATATCGCTTGATGGACTTTTGACCAAGCATGAACATCGCAGGTAAATCCATGTACCAATAATTGGTACATGGATTTACCTGCGGTTTGTTGAAAACTCTGACATGCGCTGCTGACTTCATTAAAATCGATTGCCAATCAAGTCTTCCTATATATGCGAGCCCTGAGAAATTGCGCTGTGAACCTGAGACCGCTATCGATCGGCCCGGTGCACCGGGCCGCTGTCCTCGAGCCGGCATCAGCTTGCCGGTCTCAAAACGTATGCGGGAACCGCGGTACCGTCAGAAAATGCAGGAGGAAATTTGACGGTCCCGTTAATAGATTTTGTGACAAGGGCATGACAGGGGGACAGGTCATTCGCCAGGTTTCTGGCAGACGATATGAGCGGGACATGGAAAATGGAAGCCCCTCCTGTATGCATATCCGCTGGTAAGGCCTGGCCCGGTTTTCACCATCGCACGCGGTGACCGAGCACCCATCCAACGCCCAAGTCAAAATACTCAGTACACTGAGTGATTTCACTCACTATACTGAGTATTTTCTCAATTTGCTCAGGCTAGTTAAACAGCGGCACCTTATCGAGCAGAAAATCCTCCACGGTGCACGCCCCGGCCGCCGCTCCTCCCACGACGATCCGCTTGGCTCGCGGATACTTTTTTAGGAGCGTCGACATGCCGCTCTGGCCGGACTCTCCACCGCTTTTGACCTCGATGGCGCTCAGTGCATCATCCCTTCGCAGCACAAAGTCGACCTCTTTGACGCCCTCACGCCACCACATAACCTCAAAACCCTCTTCCGGCGCGCGCGCAAGCAGTCGTGCACCCACTGCCGATTCCACCAAATGACCCCGCCGCGCCGAATCCTCCAGCCATTCTGCACGGCCCTTATCGCCGAGCGCCGTCATAAACGCCGTGTCATAAACCATGAGCCGCGGGGTGCTTCGTCGCTTTGCGAGCTCCTTGTCACTGAACTTGGGGATCGCCGTAACCAAACCGGCCTTGCCCAGCAGGTCCAAATACCCGGCGACCGTGACCGTGTTACCGGCATCCTGCAGCTGGCCTACCATTTTTGAATACGAAAGCTCCTTTCCCGAATAGCTCGCCGCGAGCCAAAAGAGCGCGCGCATCAGCGCCGGTTTGCGGATATTCTCCAACGAGAGAACATCGCGCGAGATCGCCGGCTCGACGATCGCATCTCGGATATAGTTTCGCCAACGGGCGTCATCGGAAACCAGCGGCGCCGCACCCGGATATCCGCCGTGATAGAGATAGTCTTCAAAAGAAAAGTCAAAGGCCTCGCTGCACTCGCGATAGGACCAATGCGGCGACCGAATGAGCTCGTAACGGCCCATAAGGGATTCTTCCAAGCCCTTATGCAGCAGCAGCGACGACGATCCGGTCAACATGACCTTGAGCGGCGTCCCCTCCCGGCGATCCCGGTCGTACAATCCCTTGACGACCGTGGACCAACTCTGCACCTTTTGAATCTCATCAACAACGAAAACGGCCGGGGCCTTACCTCCAGACGTGAGGTTTCTTGCCTGTTGCCACTCGATTTGCAGCCAGCTGGCATCGGGATTCACAACATCGTCCGCATTGACCACGTGACAGGGCATGTCTACATGGTGCAACGCCTGCACGAACATGGTCGACTTTCCCGTTTGGCGGGGCCCGATTATAAATTGCATCAACGGATTATTCGTTTCCCGCATCCTCTGGGCTATCACGGCAACTTGATGGCGCTCAAACATGTCAATCTACCTCCTTGTTTCTTAAATACTCAGTATACTGAGTAAAATCACTCAGTATGCTGAGTATTTTTTGAACCGGGAGATCGAACCCGCCAACTTAACTCCCTTCACCAGCGGGTTGCCGCTGCCCCTCCGCGAGTCGAGTTTCTGGCCCTTCGTGCTCACTCGATATATAAAAACTGCCATAGCCATATCGAAAAACCGGTATGGCCGGTCCCATCATCGAACCATCGCGAACTGATACGCATCTTATTGCTCATATTCAAGGCCCTGACGTCTCAAAAGGTATGCCGCGCGGCACCCGAAAACCGAACCCTCGATGCCGTGGACGGTGAGTGCCAAAACCCAGTGCCAAAACCTCCCTTTGCATTCTCATGAGAAAATCAAAAGACAAGGCAGGAGGCTGAAAATGACCAGATACGGATACGCTCGCGTGAGCACGAAGGATCAGAAGCTAGACAGGCAAATCGAGGCGTTGGTCAACGCCGGTGTGTCCTATGGCCATATCTACAAAGACAAGGTCACGGGTGCCAAGGACGGTGACCGAACTCAGCAGAAGCGTCTGTTCAAGAAGATGAAGGCCGGCGATGAAGTGGTAGTCGAGTCCTGGGAGCGCCTAACCAGATCGACCAGGCAATTGCTGAACTACGACCTTATGTTCCGAAATCTCGGCGTGAAGCTAACCTCTTTGAAACAGCCGGTCGACCTCGATACCGCCTTCGGCCGATTCGTTCTCGGTACCCACGCCTGTACAGCCGAGCTTGAGCGCGATCTGATCAAGCAGCGCCAGGCCGAGGGCATCGCCGTCAAGCGAAGCCGCGGCGGCAGCGTCGGGGGCCGCCCGCGCATTGCAGACGTCAAGGCCGACGCCGCCGTGAAGCTCTACCTCGCTCGCGAGACACCTATCCCAGACATCTGCACCGCCACAGGTATCTCTAAATCGACTTTGTACCGCATCCTCCGTGAACGCGGATTGGTGGGCGTCAGGAAATGAGCCCATCCATCGTTTCGTGATCTGTCTAATAAGCTCGAGTGCAGCGGCGTTACTATATGAGAGTGCGGTATTTCTCCAACTGAAACCCTGCGTGAACGCATGACTTGAGACGCCTTTTTAGAACTCACCGATCGCAGGACGAACACAACTCAACAGCGGCCGCGTATTTGTTCCCAGCCGTACGGTGTGGCGGAGCCATGCCCATTGTTGATTGGAGTGTCGCACGATGACAGACGAGAGAAAAATCAGGGAGATCTACGGTTACGGCCTGAAATCCGTCCTCGATGAGGCCGCCGAGCGGATCGAGGCGACATGGCGGGAGAAACTGCTGCGCGAGACCGCCGACCTCAAGACCGAGAACGCACTGCTCATGGCCCAGGTGGATGAATTCAGCCGCAAGCTCGTCGAGGCGACGGATCGGAATGAAAAGATTGAGGCCGACTGCAATGAGCGGGTTGCCTTTATAGAGGAGAAGCTCGAACTCGATACCGAGAGTCTGGAACTCGAGAACAACGAGCTCCACGCCGCGAGCGTCAGGTACCTTGCCGATGCCAGGAAGCTCGACAGACAGGTCGTCCAGCTCCATGCCGAGGCGGAGGCCATGGTCGATGAGATCGAGCGGCTGCGCGGCGAGCGTGACACCGCGCTGAAAGCCCAGGCCGAGCTGAGCGATGCGCTTCTGGCCCAGCACGACCTGATGTCCGAGGTCGCCGCCCTCAAGGACCGCCTTGCTGTAGCCGAGCAGCGGGCGGCTGTGGCCGAGGCCAAGGTCGAGGTCATGACCCAGATGAAGGGCGAGTAGCCCCGCGCTTCTCCTATCAGGCGGCTGATTTCTAGAGACCTTCTAGAACGCTTCTAGGAGGTCTCTAGAACCGAGCACGGCATCCTCAATCGGCACGATGTCTTTGTAGACCAGGCGATGCTTGGCGTTGCACCATTTGTCGCCGTGGTAGTGGCCGAAGAACCAGGCGCGGTAGCCGAGCCGCCCATCGAGTTCGGCAAGGAATCGCTGAAGCCGGTCGTCCCGATACTCGCGTCCACGCTCGCGACACAGCCCCTCAGCAAGGGCAGCCGGAGCCTCGTGAGTCACAACGTAGTCGACCTTCCAGCCCACGCGATTGAGCGAGGAACGGCAGTGCCCCATCTCTTCCTCGCTCGGCATCTCCTCAGGCCACCAGCTCCTCCCCTCCCTGCGATACTGCCTGTCGTTGCTCGCGCCGCCGCCCATGGCAAGGACCGTGAGCCCGTCGATATCGAACACCTCTCCGCGCATCAGGTGCAGCACGTGCGGCCGCGCCTCGTGGACGAGCCCGCCGTTCCACTCCCGCACCGGCAGCCCAACCAGGGCGTGGTGATTCTCATGGTTGCCGTCTACGAAACACGTAGTCCACGGCTTCGACTCGAACCAGTCGAGCCAGTATTTCTCGGCGTTGGATCCATCCCAGACAAAACCGAAGTCGCCGGCCACGATCACCACGTCATCGCGCGTCAGGGTCCGGCCCAGCGGCCAATTCCTGAAGGCAAACCGGCTGGACCCGTACTCGGCCCTGCCGTGCACGTCGCCCGTCACATAGATAGCCATTAGTACGCGCCCCACGGCAAAAGTTTGTCCCCGAGCCTCACGATTCGGTCATACAGCACCGTGTGCCGTTCATCCGGATTGCCGTCTCGGTGAAAATGGCCGTAATACCAGCGCTTGTAGTCCAGGCGGTCCTCGAGCTCGTCAAGGAATCCGGTCAGCCGGTCCACATCAGGGCGCTCCCAGCCTGGGTCCGGGTAGAGCGTCGGCGAGAGCATGCGCGTCGAGCAGGTATGGGTGATGACGCAGTCGACCTTCCAGGCGACCTCGTCGAGCCTTGCCCGCGCGGTATCGAAATCGCGCTCGTCCGGGAGCTCCTGAGGCCACCAGCTGGAATACGGCACGCGGTATTCCCTGTCCACGCTTGTGGCACCGCCCATGGTGAATACCGTCGAGCCGTCGAGATCGAAGACCTCCCCGCGCATGAGGCGGCGGATGGACGAGGTATCCGACAGGCGCTGCGTCAGCCCGCCGTGCCACGGCTCCATGGGGCGCTCCGCCCAGTGGTCGAAGCGCTCGTGGTTGCCGTCAACGAACAGCACCGTGTAGGGCCGCGACTCCAGCCAGGCGATATCGGCGCATTCCTCGGCAGAGAAATCCCACGGAAAGCCAAAGTCTCCGGCGACAAGCAGATAGTCTTCGCTCGTCAGGCCATCTCCAAGCTCCCAGTCGCGGAGCTTTTGCATGTCGAGCCCACCGTGGATGTCGCCCGTCACATAGACCGTCATCGAATCACCTCTTTCCTCTTGTACGCCGCCAGCTCGCGCTCGACCTGCCTGTCGCCGGTCTCGTTGACCCACCACGGCCATTTCACCCGGCCGCACGGCTCGTCGACTCCGGCGAACCATTCCCTCAGCTCGTCGAGGCTCACCGGGGAGTGCCCGTTGGCATCGCAACCGACGTCGTAGCGCAGAAGGCCCTGCTTGCGGTTGAACTCGTTGTACGCGCCGCCGCTGGTGTGGATGTGCCCGTGGAGGTGCCACGATCCATGGCTCATGCCCTGCCAGTCGGCCATGGGGTAATGGCTCAGGACGATCTTCTGCCCGTCGATCTTTAGCACGCAGATCGGCGGCTCCACGGTGAACGCGCCCGCGACCGCCGGCTGGGTCCAGTCCTTGTCGTGGTTTCCCGGGACGAGGTGGATGCGTCTGCAGGCGATCCGCTTACGCAGCCCGTATGCGTCCTGGGCGGTCATCTTGAAACTAAAGTCGCCCAGGATGTAGAGCTCATCGTCCACGGCGACTTTGCCGTTGATGCTGTCGACGATGGCGTCGTTCATCTGCCAAATCGTCTCCCACGGGCGGTCGGTGAACTTCAGCACGTTCTCATGCCCGAAGTGGGTGTCGCTGGTAAACCAGATCATTCCATTGTCTCCTTGCCGCTAAAAACCGTTCTCCTTTGCGCGTTTGAGGAGACGTATTTTGAGCGACATGAGGCGTTCGGACCTCATGTTCTGTGCTCCAATCTGCCGGATTGTTCCAGCTAAAACTTTAAAACCTCGTGCGGACAGAAAACCGTGTCCCGTTTGTGGGGTCATAGTATAGGCACTGTTAGAACTAATAGCCCAAATTCGTTGCCAACTAGCCACTATTAACAACTATTAGTCCTTTTGGACAGCCGAACTGACTAATAGCCGCTATTTGTTGGGCTGTTTTGCAACCACGAGCACTGCCGTGGATTCTTGACACGGTGCATCGACAACAGCAATGTCAAACGGGTAGAATGGTGCCGACGGCAGCCCAAGTTGTAGAGAGCTGGGCAGAGCCGTTGCTTTGAAGAGTTAGGCCACCGCCTTAGCGACGGTGGCCTTTCTTTTTGGGCTTCGAACCCTGCTTGAGTGCCTTGGAAAGGCCGACAAGGGCCGTGAGGAGCGAGACCGGGGCGGTCAGGAGCTTCACGAACTCGGTGAAATCGGTCATGGGCATCACCTCCCATCGGATGAAGGGCTCTGCCCGGCACAAGGGCTGCCGACAGCGCTGCTGATTCTAGCAGAGCGTCATTCTTCTTCGATCAATCCGTGCTCCACTCCCTCGCCGGAATCCAGTCTTTCCTCAGCTCGACGAAGGTGTTCTTGATTCACGCGACCCCAAAACGGATCGTCTTCGCGCTCGTCACGGGCCTTGAGCTTGCCCCTGGCTCTCTCGACGGCCTTGCCAATCGCTTGCCGCCGAACCTCATCCTTAACTTCCTCGCCGATCTCCCCAAATTCAAACGCCGGCCCGTTCTTGCTCACCGGTCCGTACATGCTCGGCCCTCCCCTGCTCGCGACCTGTTTTCCAGCCAAGACCGTACTCGCTATTGCTTCTAATAGCTTGAACAGCTCTTCATCCGGCCACTATTAGCAACTATTAGTCCAAATCCTCCAGCCCAGCAGCCAATAACCACCATTAGCCCAGCTAAACGACCAAAACAAATCGCCCGGTGCACAGAATCTGAACAGTCACGAGACGATGGAAAACTCAACATGCGCGGCCTGTCCCGCGTGGACAGCTACAGGGTCGTCTGCGTCGCCGGCCCTGTGCCCTTTTCGGCAATTTGCTGTGCCCCTTTTGGCAACTTTTGTCTGCTATGGGTTGTCTCAACCCATAGTGGCGGCTAAAAAACGACAGCTTCATTTGCGGTACGGGGAACCGTGTATAGTAGTACTAGAGTACAAACCGTTTACCTGTGATTGTTTACACTTTCGTATATTGTGATATCATGCCACTCAAGATATACGAAAGGAGGCTAAAAGTATGGCGCAGAGCAACGACAAGCCGATGACCAAACGGATGATGTTGACCCTGCCGACGGTGCTCTACTCAAAGTTGGATAAGATTTCTCGCGAAATTGGTATTAGTAAATCGGCGTACGTGATCCTGGCACTTCAGGAGTACATTGCTAACCATGAGGACCAATACCGCCAGAGTTAGTTTGGATATGAAAAAAGTCCCCACGCCGGCAAGCAAGAGGGACTTTCTTCAGATTAGAAATTGGCTGTTCAGCCTGTTGTTGTCTGCATTTTAGCACGTAAAGGCGTGCTGTGGACACTTCTGTTGCCGTAATACCAAAATATTATGGTCACGTTCGGCAACTGGGTTGGATGGCCTCGCACCGAGAGGCATCAACATGAGTACAAATAGCTACAAACCGCAAAAAGGTCGTGGCGTCCCATGGCCTACTGACACGGACGCTCCATCGATTGCCGACCAGGCCGAGACCCCTAGTGAGATGGAGTCGGCGCTTGACGTTCGCCAGGATGAGATTGCAAAGAGCGAGATTCTGAGTGGAATCAACAGGCCATCCTACGACTCATTCTTTGCGGTCGCGAAGAATCGCGTTCAGCTTGCGATCCTAATCATGATTTGCTCCTTTCAGACGTCCAAAGGGCCTAATAGGAAGGATGCCAACGGAAAAGAGCTTACAAAAGGCCTTTTCATGCGTCAGGACAAGCTCGCAAAAAAGGTCTGTTCGACTCAGCCGACTGTATCGAAAGCCCTGGGCGAGCTATCTCATCGAGGCATCATCATGAAGACCGATGGGGTGTGGGTCATCGTTTGGGCTCAGCTCGACATTCAGGCGCGTGAGGCTGGATGGGATCCAAAAGAGGACTGAAAATCTCAAAGGGGATGGGCATCCTCCAGCCCCTTTTTTGCCTATTGAAAATATTCCCACTGGAATAATTATTCCGTATGGAATATTCCGCTTGGAATAATATTCCGTATGGAATAAAAAATATTCCGTATGGAATATTCCGCTTGGAATAATATTCCGTATGGAATAAAAAATATTCCCACTGGAATAATTATTCCGTATGGAATAAAAAAATATTCCCACTGGAATAATTATTCCGTATGGAATATTCCGCTTGGAATAATTATTCCGTATGGAATAAAAAATATTCCGTATGGAATAAAAAATATTCCGTATGGAATAAAGAAACATGTGTAAGAGATACAAGGTCAGGCCGCAAATCGATATTCCTGTAGGAATATTCCAATTAAGTAGAGTTATAGAATTAGAAATAGATATAGATAGACTCCGGTCGCCTTCGGCTCCCTGCGCGGCCTATCGGCCTTGCCCTCCGCTCGCTGCGTTCGCTCCGCGTCGGCTTTGCCTCCTTGGCGCTCGCTACGCTCGCACTCCGGTCGCTCACGCTCCCTGCGCGTCGGCTGCGCCTCCTTGCCCTCCGTTCGGCTACGCCTCACTCCGCGTCGCTGTCGCTCCTTGACATGGCCTATCGGCCAAAAGTGTGGGGGCTAACGCCCCAACTCCCCGACTACGCTGCTGTCAGCCCACAGCGCCGGCCTCGCTTCGCTCACCGGCCGATTGCCTGCACGTGGCTGTAACCCTACAATTCGGCAGTGACCGCCGAATCCGTTTTTCGGTTGATCTGGATACCGACATTTATTTGGTCAACCTTACACCGAATACCGCTAGAAGATCACAGAATCGAATATAAGACGGCCTATTGGTGGGGTTCGACCGTTTTCTCATTGCTATATAAAACATGGTCTTAAATCGGCTCTCAGTGGCCCATATAAAAGGAAACGGGCACCTGACAGTACCCGTGATCCCAATTAGATTTCCTTTTCGGCCAGATAGCGATCGAAAAGCTCCCGAGCGATATCCGATACGGACTTGTCTTCCTCAAGGGCGACCTGCTTCAATCGCTTGCGGTAGCTCTCAGGAACGTAGACAGACAACTGTACAAGCCTCTCAGATGCCCCTTCAAGGCCCTTTTTCGGGCGCCCGGCTTTCCGTACCTGTGGAGCCGATTTCTGGGGCTCAGATGCGCTTTCAACGATTTTCTGCTGCCTCTCCTCGGCCTTCTCCGCGGCGACATCGAAGTAGGAGGTCGCCTTTTTGAACTTTGCCATTTACAGCACCTCTTCCAGTTCGTTCAGGATGTTTTCAATCGCTTGGGCGGCCTTGCCGTTCTTGGCGATTTCATACACGGGCTTTCCCAGCGCCGCGCCCTGCTTGAAGGCCGCCGCAGTCGGTACGGTGCCCAGCACGGGAAGGTCGTCGGCCTCGAGCAGTTCGAGGAACTGTCTGTCCACGGTCTGGTTGCCGGCGAAGTTGTTGACGATGATTGCGAACGACAAGTCGGGATTGGCCTCGGTGATGACCTTGATCGTTCGCTTCATGGGCTTCAGGCCCAGCGTTCCGGGCTGCACCGGGATAATCGCGATATCCGCATTCTTGGCGTACTCGGCGGTGTCGTCGCTCAGGAAGCCCGGCGTGTCGATGACGTTCACGGCGTCCTCGTCGTCGAGCAGCCCCTTCTCGTGGTTCGCGCCGCCCTGCGGGTCCAGGTTGCCGAAGCCGACCTTGTGGCCGCGGCGCTCGAGGCCCCAGGCGATCTCGTCGGCGAACGTCGTCTTGCCGACGCCGCCCTTCTGGTTGACTAGCAGGATGTTCGTCGCCATGTTCTCCCCTTTCTGAATAGCGTAGTCATATATTAGCACATTAACATGTGACTACATTAAGTAATTCTAAGACGCAGATAGAAATACGTGAGCATGTTAAGTAATTAATATAGTACTACGTTACCGTGCTCATGGCTGTTGGTTGGTTTAACCTACAGCCATGCTAAAGTTGCCAAAAGGGGCACAAAGGCCAATACGTTTGCGCCATGCCGGCACAGCGACCTGGCATCGTATGCACCGGCGGGATCATCGCTGGCCTGCAAGGAGGGCATATCCATGCGCTCATGGTCGCCGGAGGCCTCGTGATGCAGTACGCGCCGGGCGGCGACTGGAAGCGCGTCGATTGGGATGCGCTTGCCGCCTGGCTCGACAGATACGGTTACAAGGTCGCTGATTGCGAGACGGAGACCCTTCCGACCGCCGACGCGGCGAGTGGGAACGCAAGTGTAAAAACGCATCGTCGCTGAACCAGTGAGTCAGTATTCTTTAGTTGGATGATGGATATTGAAATTAATTAGCGAGATAATGTGCATATCTCATAATGTATGCGTTTCACCATGAGAGAGGGGTCTGTCATGAGCTGGAAACCGAGAAAATGCGTTATCGCCGGTCTCGTGACAACCGGTCCTGGCGGCGGCTTGTTTGCAACCGCAATGACATCGTACCGACTTTTCACTTACATGTTCTAAAAGGCAGTTGCCATGCTGTCGCAAAATCAATCGAGATACTTGGCCACAATCGGCTTTGCCCTGCTTGCATTACTCTTTGCTAGCGACCTTTTGCTGAAACCGCCCAAGGAACTCGTTTTGCTTGCCATATCCTGCATTTCCGCCCTTTACTTTACGGCAACCCTGTTCGTCGGACTAAAGGAGAGGAAAAAAGGCGCAGTCGCCGCATCTGCCGTATGCGTGGTCATAGCCATTGCCTCATTCTTTATCTGACACATTGGTGATTTAGGGGCGATATCGTAGGAATACGACCGGGAGAGCCGGGACCATAGGCTCCGGTAAGAACCTTCGCCGTGCCCCACGCATCGAGCCCGATGATTTCCCCGCCGGACGCCCCGACGGCCACGGCCTCCGGCGTCCATCCGCCTCACGACCTCATCCCACTCATCGCGCCAGCCCGGCTTGAGCCATTTGATGACGATCGGACGCGAGACGCCAAGGACGCACGGGCGCTGCTCGAGCTCTGATACATGAGGTCCCAGCTTGTAATACGTGAACATATGACTACATTAATATGGTCACGTATTACCGAGCGTTATATGCTGCGCCGGATCCGCCCGTCTGTTATCTTGGGGGCGACAGCCTCTTGCAAGGAGGCAGCCATGTTCCAGAGTGTCTTTGGATCCGATGGTCAGATCCATCTTGAGAACCAGGTCAGCAGCCAACGTTTCGACCTTACCACGGGTGAGGTGAAAACGGACATCCCGACCGCTGAGAACATGAGTGCCGTCATCGGCAAGGATGGCGTGGAGACGGAGATTCAGGTGGGGCAGATGCGCCAAACACTGGGCAAGCCTGGCTTCGCTTGGCTGTTTAATAAGCACTAACGGTTGAGTTATTGCAGAATAATCGCAGTTGTAAATAGGTGACCATATGACCATGCTAACATGTGCGCACAGTCATATGGTCACAGTTGTAGATCGGTTTAATCTGTGGCCCTTAAGCTGAAGCTGCCTCAACGACCCGTGTCGGGCGAGACGAAAAAAGGGGAGTTCCTTTTTGCGGAACTCCCCTTTTCCGAGTCGTTATGCGATTTGCACTACATCTGCTCGCGGCGCTTCTTTTGATCGAGGAAGACGCCGGCTGCCACGAGGACGGTGCCGCCGATGGCGAACGTCTCGCCGATGAGTCCCGCGCTGTCGCCGGTCTGGGCGAGGCTGCCGGGCTTGGCGGCCTCCGTGTTGGCGAGGTGCTTCGGGGTGTATGCCGCCTGCTGCTTTGCGACCTCCTCTGCCTCCTGTCGTGCGATCTCATCGGAAAGCTTCTGCTCCGCTGCGATGCGGTCGGACTTCGCCTGCTCGTAGGCGGCGAGTGCCGCATCGTAGCCGGACTGGAGCTCGTCCACCGCGGCCTGCTTCTCGTCCAGGATGGCCTTGGCGGGCGCGACCTTGGCACGTGCCTCGATTGCGGCGGCGAAAAGCGCGTTGAGGGCGTCATTCGCGTTCACATCATGGCCGGAAGCGATCGCCGCGCCGGCATCGATGGAGTTCAGCTTCGACAGCTTGGCGTCTGCCTGCGCCTTTGCCTGCTCGGCAGCGGAGACCAGGGACTCGGCGGCGATGGTATCCGCCTTCGCGGCAGCGAGGGCGGCCTTGGTGTCATTGACGGCCTTTACTGCATCCTGCTCGCGCTGCTGTGCCTCTGCGAGCTTCGCGGCAAAGCCGGTGAGGATGTCGAGGTTCGACTGTGCGTCCTCGAGATCAGTCTGGGAGCCGGTAAGCTTGTCGGCGGCAACGTCGGTGTCGGCCTTTGCGGCATCGACGGCACGCTGGGCATCGGCGAGGGCGCGTGCGGTGGCGTCTGCCTTTTGCTCGGCGGCGGCGAGGACGGTCGCCTTCTCGACCTGATCGGCTGCCGCCGCGTCATGGACGCTCTTTGCTGTATCGAGCGCCTTCTTGGCGTCGGCGACGTCCTGGAAGAACTTCGCGAGATCGGCGTTCGCAACCGTGACGTCCTGCTGCTTGGCCTCGGTGTCCGCCTTGGCGGAATCCAGCTTGGTCTGTGCGGCCGTTACGGCTGCGTTGGCGGCATCAAAGGCGACCTGTTTCTGCTGGACGGTCGACTTTGCCGTATCGACTGCCGCGTTGGCGGCATCGAGGTCCGATTTCGCCGCATTAAGCTCGGTCTGGGCATCCGTGACGCCCTGCTGCTTGGCGGCGACATCAGCCTTGGCGGCATCGACGGCACGCTGGGCATCGGTGACGTCCTGCTTCGCGGCATCGACGTCTGCCTGTGCGGAATCCGCTGCGTCCTGCTTCTGCTGGACGGTTGCGGCGGCGCCGGCGGCTGCCTGCTGCTTGGATGCGAGATCGGCCTTGGCTACGTCGAGTGCGCTCTTGGCGTTCTTGAGGCCGTTGATATAGGAGGTCAGCTTCTGCTCGTACTCGTCGACGGAGATGGGGTTCATGTTCCAACCGGAGCCGGACCAGCCGGAGATTTCTGCGGTGTAGCACTGTGTCTGAAGCCCGGACATGGTGCCCTTGGTGCAGGTTGCCATTCCCATAACGGCGAGTTCGGGATTGATGATGTTCATGTAATGGCCGACGGTGCCGCTACTGCCGTTCTCCCAGTGGCAGTTGTCTGCAATCCAATGGTTGATTGCGACACCGTTCTTTGCATAGAAATCATAGGCATCCTTGCCGACAAGACCGGTGACTCCATAAAGGGCCTCCGTTGCCTTGTCGAAAAAGCCCTTCTCCTGCTCGATCCACTGCCCACTCGGATCGATTCCGTAATTCCATGCCAGGTTTTCGGCAAAATCATATTGACGGGCATGATCGAGCACGGTGTCGCTGTAGTTGGCATCTGCGATCGCACCGGCGATGAGCTTGTAGGTGACATGGAGCTCGGACAGGCCGACCGACTTGCGGTAGTCGTTGACGGACTTCATCCACTTGATCGCATTGAGCATATTGTCAAGAGACGTGGCGTCCTTGGAGTTGCCGACTTCGGTCTTTCCGGCATATTTGGCGTTCAGGATGATGTTGGCTGCATCTTCGGCACCCATGGCACGGAAGAAGCCGATGGCTCCCTGCTTGAGCTGCGCGTCGGCGGAATCGAGTTTCGCCTGGGCCTCGTCGACCTTCTGCTGCGCGGCGGTTACGGCGGCGTCTGCGGTATCCTTTGCGGCCTTGGCGTTCGCGAGCTCTACGTCTGCGGTTGCCTTGGCGGACTCTGCGTCCTTGACAGCCTGCTTCGCGGCATCCAGCTTGGCGACGGCGTCGGCATTCACCTGCTTGGCCGCATCGAGACCGGCGTTCGCGGCATCGAGAGCGGACTGGGCGGCGTTCACACCGGATTCGGCATCGGCCGCGGCCTGCTGCTTTACGGAGAGGGCCACCTGGGCATCATTCAGGTCGGCCTGTGCCGTTGCCGCAGCGGACTGTACCTGCTCGAGCTCGGACTCGCACTGGGACTGTGTCGCTTGTGCGGCAGCGAGGGCTGCCTCCGCGTCCGCGACCTTCTGTTTTGCCGCATCGTACTCCGGACCGCTGGCGCCTGCCTCCGCTGCGGCGAGGTCGGCTTTTGCCTGCTCATAGGCGGCGCTGGCGGCTGCGGCCTTCGCATCCGCCGCGTCCTTGTTCTGCTGGGCTGCGGCGATGACAGCATCGGCGGAATCCTTTGCAGACTGGGCCGCAACCAGCTTGGACTGGGCATCGGCAAGCGTCGCGTTGGCGTTGTCAAGTTCGGCCTGTGCCCTGCTCACGGCAGCCTGGGCGTCGCGCACGGCCTGCTCGGCGGCACGGATAGCCTCCGGGGTGGCGCCTACGGCATCGGCCTTGGCTTTATCGAGGGCGTCCTTGGCATCTTGGGCCGCCTTGAGGGCGGACTGGTACGCTTCGTCCTTCTCGGACGCATCGGCCTTGGCGTCTGCGAGACCTGCCTTCGCCTGCTCGAGGTCCTTGCCGGCGGCATCGGCGGCGTCCTTGCCCTCCGCGACCTGACGGGCGTACTCGTCCATTGCCGCTCGGTCGGCTGCCGTACCGGCGTTGACTGCAGAATCGTAGGATGCCTTGGCCTGGTCGCGGGCGGAAGCCGCCTCGTTGTAGGGGCCGGCGACCTCATTGTAGGATGCCTTGGCGGCGTCCTCCTTCGCCTTCGCCTCGTCGACTGCCTTCTGCAGGTCCGCGATGGTCTGTGCGGCGGATTTCGCGCCGGCACCGGATGCCGCGCCGGCGTGGGCGGCGATCGGCGACATCACGGCGGGGTGCTGCGTGGTCCCGTCACCGGTCTGGGCGAATGCCGCGAACGGTGAGATGAGGCTCGATCCGGTCATGGCGGCCATGGTCGCCGCGGTGACGGTCAGACGCGCGATCCCCTTCGGAGTGTGAATCTTTTTGCTTGGCAGTGCGGCGAAGTGATCGCCACCGGCGGCGAAATGCTTTCCCTGAGTCATTGCGCTGTTCCATTCCTTTTCCGTGCCCTATCCGACTGGGCATCAGAGTGCTTTCCAATAGAGATAATTATGCGCCTTAACTGGGATTGTTGTATATAGTCCGTTGGCTTTTATACAACAATCCATGACTCTTTTTGTCATGGATACGACGCTTCAGAAATCATTCGGCATGAGATGCAAAGAGCTCCGCGCTGGACTCGGGTGCAGTCAGGAGCAGTTCGCCAATTTGATTGAAATGGATCGTTCCTACTGCGCGAGCATTGAAGTCGGTCGGCGTAATGTCAGCCTCTCAAATCTCAAGAAGATTGCCGACGGATTTCAAATCACCATTTCGGAGCTCATGTGCGGTGTTGAGTAGATGATTTTCACTTCGTGCATGTTTAATCTGTTTCGTTAACTGAAATGCGTAAATCTGGTTAATCAAAAAAGCAAAATCTGGTTAAATGAAAACGGTAAATTTAGTTAAACGCGCTGGTAATCAATGGTGAAAAACATGCCAAAAAAGTACTACACTCGAATTATCGAAAATGAGCTCGACCAGATGCTAGGGATATTCGGTGCCGTTCTCATCGAAGGACCGAAATGGTGTGGAAAGACAACCACAGCCGGGACTCGTGCGGCGTCCAGGCTCCTTCTCATGGATCCGTCGCGCAACTTCGAGAATCGTTTGCGTGCCGAGACGGACCCGGCGCTTGCCGTTTCCGGCGAGGTGCCGCGGCTGATCGATGAATGGCAGGAGGTTCCGAAACTTTGGGACGCGGCGCGGTTTGAGTGCGACAACCGCGGCGGCGAGCCTGGCCAGTTCATATTTACGGGGTCGGCGACGTCGCGAGACAATGAGCGGCCGATGCACAGTGGTGCTGGAAGGTTCGCTAAATTGCGCATGGATACCATGACGCTTTTCGAACTTGGGAAATCTAGCGGCGCGGTTAAGCTGTCGGGCATTATTTCTGGCGAAAAGTTCAATGGCGCTTTCGGGTCGTTGGATTCTGCCTCGATTGCCGAGTGCGTTGTTCGCGGCGGATGGCCCGCGGCGGTCGGGCGCGATGTGCTGGCTGCGTCGGCGATGGCGAAACGTTATATCGGCATAGTTGCCGAAGAAGATTTGTCTCGTGTTGATGGCTCTCGACGCGATCCCGAAAAGGTCAAAGCTGTTATCGAATCGCTTGCGCGCAATGAATCCACTTTGGCGACACTCAAGACGCTCGTAGCTGATCTTGGTGGAGAAGTGTCGAGACAAACGGCGGCATCGTATATATCTCTTCTCGCTCGGGTCAGCTTCGTTCGCGATATTCCCGCATGGAATCCAGCAATGAGATCTCCTGTGCACTTAAGAGAATCAAAGAAGCATCATCTTGCTGACCCGTCACTTGCGGCCGCTGCGCTCGGGGCGACTCCGGAGACCTTGCTGCTAGATTTCAAGACGCTTGGACTACTTTTTGAATCGCTGACACTCCATGATTTGTGGGTTTATGCGCGAGCAAACGGAATGAGTCTCTATCACTATCACGATTCTCGTGATCTAGAGGTCGATGCAGTCATTGCGGCTCCTGGTGGGACCTGGATCCCGGTTGAAGTTAAGCTCAGCTCCGCTCAAATCGAAGAGGCATCTGACAATCTTGTTGCTGTCGAGGAACGTATGGTTGCCGCCGGAAACAACCCGCCGGTTTCGAAAGTTGCAATCATTGGATTTGGTTCACAAGCCTACGTTACCGACCGCGGCGTCCAAGTTGTTCCGTTGGATGTGCTCGCGCCGTGATGCTGCGGGCGAAGTGAAATCGACGCCGCAGTTTTTAGATTTGTTTTCTGAGATCTAAAGCGCGAAACTCAAAAACTCACCGTCTTGATTTTCATTTGAATCGAATCGCGCCCGCGCAAAAGTCAAAACGGCTCGCGCGGGCGTTTCGTTTTTTCATATCGCATTTCATATCGCGTCAAAACAAAACGCGAGTTTTGAAAATAGATAGCGACCATCGGTCGCGATCGTAGGCGTGTGTGCACGCCGCATGAAAATCGACTCGCCATTCGATTCGTAATGCGAGCCGCGTCAGCTTTCGACAAATCCAACAGCGCTACGAGTCACGCTAATGACTCTCCGCGCCATTGAAATTGTCGAAAGCTGCCTCAACCTTTTCGCAAACGCCATGAAAACGATTCGACGAAGTCGAATGTTTGCGTCGCGGGCGCCGCAAACCCGCTTCGCAAAAATGCAAACACTCGGCATCCCTCGCATTCGCATTTCCGCTCCGCTCTCGCTACAGCGAATTTCTAACACTCAGCATCCTTCGCGTTAAAAATTCGCTTCCGCTCACGGTCTTCACGCAGTTACAACGCCGCGAGGCCTCTCGCTTGGAATGAGGCCTCTCATTCCACGTCTACACTGCGTTTCGCCCAATCACCGTTCCGGAGATTGCAAGATGTACGTAAATGGCCATAATTACATGTAAACATGAACTATGGCCATTTACGATCTTGCTTTTCCCTCCTACGGGAAAAGAAGCTGAGTTCCGCTTTGTGCGCGAAGCGGTTTTGCCTCCGAGAAAAATTCGGCGGACTTTTCCAAATCTTGTTTCGGAGGCCACTCCGAAACTGAAGGGATAAAAATGAGACGAAGTGAGAAAGTCGAAGCGACGTTGACCGCTGAAGAAAAGGAAATTCTTCAGCGCCTCTGTGACGAAGCCGGTTGCACGGAAGCTGAACTAATCCGCTCCGTTTTGATTAGCCGTTCGATTTCTCTCGACGATCTTGAGACTGGAAAGAAAATCGAGCACGAGAAAAATAAAGCGCTGCACAACTGCAAGCGCAAACACGCTCCAAGAAAATCTGGCGAGTGCGGTGAAGCCATCGCCGAGAACGCCGAGAAACGTGACGTTTCGTTTCATGTGATGCTGACCGCTCCAGAAAAAAAGGCGATCGAACAGCGGGCGGCAGTGCTTGGCGTCTCTGTAAGCGAGTTGGTTCGCCGCGGTGCGATCTACGGAAAGATTGAATCATTCAACTTTGACATCGCGGAAGTTGAAAAACTCCATCATGAGTTATTGAAGGAAGGAACGAATCTCAATCAGCTGATGTACTTTGTGAACGCCCAGGGGCTTCCCGCGTACAACGAGAAAGCTGTTTTCCGCACACTCGAAAAGGTTTACCAAAACGCTCGAAAGGTCGACCGGTTCATCGAGGAACTTGAAAAGCGTTATCACGTTGACTATGTTCCCCACGACTATCTGGCAGATGAACCAGACAACAGAAATCTTTAAGTCGGAACGCAGCCGGATCAGTTTTGCAATTGAGTGCAATTACTCGTTTAGCTATAACTACTGAGTAAAAGCGAAAAGAGACGGCAGAAGAGATTGACAGCCATTAAACAGAAAGCAGTCAGCTCGTACCCCGCCTCGCTAGCTTGGCCCTGCCCGAGTTTTCGGGGAGGTGGTCGCTATGTCCGAGCTCCGTCTTATGATCGTCGCTCTTCTTCTGGTGACCATTCTGGCCATTTTGGGCTAGGGTAAAACCCGGCCTTTAAAGACCAAAGCCGTCCTGCCTGGGACGGCTTTGTTTCCTCGATTATCAACTTCATACGGATGGATGCGGGGTTCGATACCCCGGCGGCCTGATCGGCAGGCCGCCGGGAACTCTCACTCCTCGATAAAAGCCGGCGCTCGGTTAGTTCTGCGCATCTTGAAATCGTCAGTTTCGTGGGAGACGTAGAGGATGCCGTCCATCCCATCTCGCGATGCATATGAAAGGTGAACAGAACCGCAATCCGCTCCATCATTGTCGAGAAGATCGAACGAATTCGGATCGCTCGTTGCGGCCAAACGACCACTCAGACAAGAGCCATCGTCATTACAGATTTGCCATTCCATGTCTTCGCCTGCAAGAATCGCCATAGACGTCCTGGTCGCGCCATCGTCGACATACATCCCGTCTATGCCAAAACCGTTTTCTGCGCCATCAATAAACGATTGCTCGGACCTATACTTCGCGAATGATGCGCATAGTGCCATTGCAAGACCGATTACAAGGCCAACAATCGCTATCTTTGCATAGCTCTTGCCTATCATGTCATCCTACTTTTCGCTTGCCTAAGGCAAGACGGAAGAAGTCATTCGTCGCTGCTTTTTTGTACACCTTCTTGACGCCATTGACGGTCTCATAAACAACAAACGGCTGGACCTTGTGTTCAACGTTCGCCGTTACCTTCCAAAAGCCAGCGCCGCCGATATCAATGGAAAACCCAGTCGCCATCGCCTCGCGCTTTGCCAGCGGTATCGATACGCCTATGCTTCCGACACCATTCGGGAGCGGCACCGATACACTCACCGAACCGCCGCCATACCGCTGGACGTTTACAGAACCGCTCCCGTCGATGTGAATGCCCCCCGGGGGCTGCCCAGCAACGTCGTGCCATCCGCTGGCTTTCGTTTGCACGCTCCCGTATACGGTGCTGTAGCTTGGGCGACCGCGTGTCGCATAGAGCTCAACATCATCAGATGACATCGCCTCTTCTATGATAAGGGCCGCTTCTTGCTCTGCACGTTGACGCACAATCGCCTCGACATCAGATTCACTCAGATCCGGGAATGCTAGGAATTCTACAGTTTCAGAATTGTAACCATCAGCAAATGCACCATGTGGGGTGATTAGTGACAGTCCGCCCAATGCGGCTGCCGTCAGGATTGACCTGCGAGTAATAAACAGGTCTTTCGTTGTACTCATCTTCGCCTCCAAACTTCTCACCGGGGTCCTTCTTGCCAATTTTTGCCCCGGCTCGGTTACTTCGGTTACTTGAGCGCTCCCATATATGCTTGCTACCCATGTATGTAATATTAATTTCGGACATATCGAAATTAATCAATGGTTGCGGGAGTTTCCGACTTCAGTGAAATGCCACCATATACCCACAGAATTAGTCTGGCTTGACATGTGCTTTGCGCATGAAAAAGGGTCGAACCGAAGTGTCTGGCCGAACGCCAATTGTCCGGGAACTGCTTCTGGTTCGACCCTCTTTTACTTTAGCCCACTCGGTGGACTTCGGGTTTGATGCTTAGGGGTCGACGTTTTACCAAGGTGACAATTTAATGAAAAGAAACCTGGCTGCAACAGTTGCCATGGTGAGGGCCAAATTGGCCATATAGATCTAGAATAGTCACAATATAAAAATGTCGAGAGACGTTGGGGATAGAGATGAATAGATCTAAGGGTTTTCTTCTATTGGCAATGATGTTGCTCGGACTGTTCTGCCTGAGTGGTCCTTCTTGGGCCGAGGCTGCCTGTCCTGAAGGTGAACTTCAGCAGTCTTATACGGGCAGCCTGCTCATAAGCGCTAAGGAGGGCGATGCCGACTCTCAGTCTGGAGTAAATCCCCTTGCCACTTTTGAGGGGGACGGCGGAACGGTCAAGCTTGACCATATTGGTAGCGGGATTTTGAGGTGGCAAGTTCTTCCGGACAAAATTGCGAACGATCCCTTCTCTTTTGCTGGAACGATATATCTATACAAGGTTGTGAGCGGAAAACAAAAATACGTCGATTGCTACCCGACAAACGGGTCTGGAATTGCATTCACCGGCATTTCGGGGCAGATTGATACACATGTACGAAAGGGAACCTATGTGGTGCGTTGGGTTGGAGCTGCTGCAGGCCCGATATGGATTGCGGTCTTGCGCCCCGATGTCCAAATAGGTTTCTCTCTCTAGACGGGAAGTTGCTCATGGACGCCATATATGACGGAGATGACTGGGTCGATCATTATACTTGGCGCCTGGTCGGCTCGAACGACAATGGGGTTGTGGTGTTTGATGGGCTATGTCCAAAGCATCTCCATCCTTTTGTCTCGTCGTTAATTGAGAGTTCCGCTCGTGTTGCCCCCTACAGCTCGGCATCGCTTCATGATACGGACGTTTTGAAGATCATAAGGGAATCAATTGACGAGGGCACGATGAGCGGCTCGCTGTTTTCTCGGCTTGTGGGGCTAGATGAGATTTGCTCGAAACGACTGCTTGCGGGCGAAAAAGTGGAACTCACTTATCGGTCGATGATTTCAATCCTGCGGCTAGCCGATGTTCTTCGCAAATAAATGAGGCTTATAGGACAAAATGTGTGTCTACTTTAGGGGCATCGGCGCAGGTCGATGCCCCTTTTTCAGCCGTTTAAATTCCGTG
>CALLST010000335.1:0-1945 GCA_938011875.1 uncultured Collinsella sp.
TAGGGACGTTCCCAAAGTGCCGGCACATAAGGAACGTCCCTAAGTGCCGACTACCGAATGGCGCCGCCGAAATTATCGAACAACCTGTTCAAAAACACGAGCGGACACCGCGGTGTCTATACTAGAGCGCAGCAATAGAAAGGACTCCGCTTTGAGCATCACGCCCCTCGATAGCATTCGCCGCGCCATCGCCCGCCGCAACGGCGTCTCCAACCCCGCTGCATCGAGAGACGGCGCCGCGAAGGCCCAGGGCGGCCGCATCGAGAACGGCCTCTTCCCTGCCTCGCACACTGCCGAGGAACTCGCACGCATCCAAGAGCTGAGTCAGCGCAACGCCGGCGGGCCCGATAGCAGCCAAGCCACACGTCGCCGGCGCGAACGCGATCGGGAGCCCGGCCCCGTCCGCCGCATGGTCGACGCTTGGTGGAACCGTCTGCTCGGCGCCGTCTACGGCGGTGGGTTCTCCACGCAAGAGGCTGAATACGAAGAGCACGCCACCAGCCGTGACTATCTTTGGAACACCCTCGGCACCGCCGTGTGGGGTCTGGCGTTTCCGTTGCTCACCATCGTGTCTACGCAGCTCGTGGGCGCCGAAGAAGCCGGCAAGTTCTCCATCGCCTTTGTCACCGGCACGCTCATCATGATCGCGTGCAACTACGGCGTGCGCAATTTCCAGGTCTCGGACATCGACGAAAAGACGTCCTTTGCCTCCTACCAGCTCAACCGCTGGCTTTGCGGAGCGCTCGCCCTAGGCTGCGGCCTCATGTACAGCAGCGCCCGCGGCTATGACACGCAGATGGCGACGATCGGCCTGGGCGTCTACCTGTATAAGGTCATCGACGGCGTCGCCGACGTGTACGAAGGCCGCCTGCAGCAGGCCGACAAGCTCTACCTGGCTGGCATGAGCCAAACGCTACGCTCCGTCGGCGTCATCGCTGTCTTCAGCGTGGCGCTGTTCCTCACGCGCAGCATGCCCATCGCGGCCATGGCCATGGGCATCGCCGCAATCGCCTCGCTCGTGCTGGTCACCGCGCCGCTCGCCCTGCTCGAGACCGAAAAATCGCGCCGCGTAAACCTGCGCGAGGTCGGCCACCTGTTTGTCCAGTGCGCCCCACTCTTTGGCGCGCTATTCCTGTTCAACCTTATCGAAAGCATGCCCAAGTTTGTGATGGAAGGAACACTGGCCTACAAATACCAGCTGTACTTTAATGCCCTGTTCTTTCCTGCGCAGGCTATTTTGCTGAGCATTGGATTTATCTATAAACCGCAGCTCCTGCGCTTGTCGAACATTTGGGCTAATCCTCGCAAGCGTCGTCGCTTTGACCTGATTATTGTTGCCGTTATGGCGCTGATCGTGGTCATCACCGGCATGTGCGCCGCATTTATGGCAGGTCCCGGTATTCCCCTCATGAGCTTTATGTACGGCCTCAGCTTTGAGCGCTACCGTACGCTGGCGCTGCTGATGGTCGTCGCCGGCGGCGTCACCGCGGCCATCGACTTTATCTACGCCATCATCACGGTGCTACGCCACGCTAGAGACGTCACCAAGATCTACCTGATCTGCTTCGCCGTAAGCGTGGTGCTGCCGGTGATCCTGATTAAGCTGCTGGGTCTGATGGGCGCTGTAGTGAGCTACCTAGCCATCATGGCCCTACTCCTGGTGCTGCTGATAATCGAGTACCGCCGCATCCGCCAACGCATCGAACGCGACCGCAACCCATACGGCGCCTAATTAGCTGCCCGGTCACCGGAATTTGCGATGGAATCACCCCGTCTGGGGTCTCGTTGCGGACAATATTCATCACGCAAAACTAAGTGAGTAGACTTTTACCGAATCCCCGACCACACCAACAGAGCACAAGTCTGTGACCTGCACTGATAATTGTTCTCGGGGGAAGCGGGCACTGCGGGGCGCGGCAACGGCGCGCGATTTCCGCGTCGCAGC
>CALLST010000336.1:0-2406 GCA_938011875.1 uncultured Collinsella sp.
ATATTCCTGAGGGCTGTGAGCATAATGCCCACATGTTTTACATTAAGTGCAAGGATCTCAAGGAGCGCAGCGATCTCATTTCTTATCTTAAGGAGCATGGTGTTCAGGCTGTCTTCCATTACATTCCTTTGCATGATGCGCCTGCAGGCAAGATGTTTGGTCGTTTTGAGGGAGAGGACAGGTTTACCACCTCTGAAAGTAATAGGCTTGTCAGGTTGCCCATGTACTATGGTTTAAGCGAAGGCGACAGACAGCATGTTGCCGACTCCGTTCTATCCTTTTACGCCACTCGATAGAAATTTAAAGGCGGCTCTTGGCCGCCTTTTCCTTTTAAGGACTGCATATGCTTAAGAGAATTCAGCACTATTTGCTGCCCGTATTCGTGGCCGCATTTTTTCTATCGCTGCCCCTCATTTATCCCGTTAACGTGTTTGCTGATAGTTTAGAGGTAGATGATCTTTCGTTTATTTATATCGAGAAGGATCACGTTGACCTGGGAGATACGCAAAGAGTTGCTTTGGGTTTCGATGGAACGGTGCTGGACGAGCCTGTCGCCTTGTATTGTGCCAATGCTGAGACTGAAGACCTTGTTCGATTGAGTGTAACCTCCAGAGTTGACGGCACATATCTTTTCTCTTCGAGCTTTTCTAGCGCTGGCGCTTTTTCTCTCTTTAAAGTTGAGTATGCCTCTGGCGCAACGCGGTATTTTTCCGATGATATTTCTAATCAGATGTTTAGCGTTGGCGACATGCCGGCACCATATAGACTGCTGTCTGATGATTCCTCGGATGACCAGCTTGACTCGGTGTTTACTAATGGCATGGGCTCTTCGTATGATTCCTTGGAATCTGCGGTTGGTGCTGTTTCGGAAAGCTCGGCGCGTGTTCGTAATTGGGTTTTTGTTCTGGATGCAGGTCATGGAGGCTGGGACTCCGGCGCTGTCGGAAATGGTCTTCGTGAAAAGGATCTTACCCTGCAAATAGCGCGATATTGCCGGGATGAACTTCAGAAATATGCTGGCGTTCGAGTTATTATGACGCGAGATTTCGATACTTCCGTTACTGGTGTTGCCAACACTACAAATGAGCTGATTGCCCGCGCTCAGATTGCAAGAGACAACAATGCTTCTTTATTTATGAGTTTTCATATCAATTCAGGTGGCGGTACAGGAGCGGAAATCTGGATTCCGAGGCAAGCTAGTTGGTATTCTTCATTTAATGAGCTTGGCGAGTCTTTGGGGCAAGATGTTCTGAGCAGGCTTGCATCCGTTGGTCTTGTTAATCGTGGGACAAAAAACGATTATTATGATTTAAATGGCACGCAGCTTTATTATCCTGATGGTAGCAACGCTGATAGTCTTTCTGTAATTAGAAATTGTCGCCAGTACGGCATCCCTGCAGTTCTGGTCGAACATGGCTTTATCGACAATGGATATGACGCAGGACTTTTGGCTAATTCGCTGTATCTCCAAAAAATGGGCCAGGCGGACGCTTTGGCTATTGCTAATCAGTTTGGGCTGTCAAAGGAAGTTAAGCCAGATCCTGTCGTCTCCGAGATGCGTGATGGCAAAATTAAATTGAGCTGGTCGCCTGTTCCTAATGCAACAAAGTACGCGATTGCTTTATGCAACAATGACGGCACCTTCAACACCTACACACTCGACTGCACTGATACTGCCTTTGGAATCGATAATCTTGTAAACGGATCAACTTATTCATTCCTTGTTCAAGCTTATGTAAATGGCCACTGGAGCACTTTTACATCGGATGACTTCTTAACTTGTAAACTTGTCCCTGCCCCCGAGGCCACGGCCGAGGCGACCGGTGACGGAGAGGTCACCGTGTCCTGGAAGGCCGTCGCCGGCGCCGAGCGCTACGCCGTCGCCGAGAGGCTCCCGGGCGGCTCCTACAGGACCTACACGCTGGACGAGAAGGGCACCTCCTACAAGGTCGCCGACCTCGCCAACGGCGTCGCCCACCGCTTCCTGGTCCAGGCGCGGGTCAACGGCTCCTGGTCGTCGACCGCCGACGGCTACCTGTGCTCCGCCGCCCCGTCGGGCACCGTCAGGCCCAAGGTCTCTGCAAAGGCCGGCGACAGGTCGGTCGAGCTCTCCTGGGGCCACGTGCCCGGCGCGACCCGCTACGCGGTCGCCGTCCGCCAGGGGTCCGGCTACAAGACCTACACGCTCGACTGCGGCAAGGAGTCCTACACCGTGACGGGGCTGTCCAACGGCAGGTCCTACAGCTTCCTGGTCCAGGCCTGGAACGGCTCGTCCTGGTCGTCCTTCTCGGAGTCCGACCTGGTGGCGTGCCGCCCGGCCGACGCCAGGGCCCCCGAGGCCACGGCCGAGGCGACCGGTGACGGAGAGGTCACCGTGTCCTGGAAGGCCGTCGCCGGCGCCGAGCG
>CALLST010000337.1:0-11290 GCA_938011875.1 uncultured Collinsella sp.
TACGATGCGTGAGCTCTTTTCTCAGGCCGACAAAAGCATGTACATCGACAAGAACCGCGTAAAGACAGCCGAGGCAGCCGGGCCGCAACGCGAGGACCGCTAAACCCGTAGCAAAGGGTAGCTAATTTGGGACGGGACTCTTTTGGCTACTTGAGAAGTTGTGCCATGGCGTTGACGAATTTTTGGACTTGAAGGGTGGGCTCGAGCGGATAGTGCAAAAAGACCGGCACCTCACGGCCGCACAGGAACGGCACGCCCACAAAGGCTGGGTGCACCCCCGACCACGCCCCGCAGGTGAGCACCGCGTCACCCTTTTCCTCTGCCTCGTTAAAGAGCGCAAAGTCAAAGCTGTCCACGTCGATCACGTCCACACCGCCGTCAGCCAACAGATCGATGCGCAGACTGTCCATAGCGTCGTTGCCGTGACGGAGCACGCGCAGGCGCATGCCCTCCAAGTCGGCGACCGTAATGTGATTCTTGCGCGCCAGCGGGCTCGTGCGCGGCAGGTCGATATAAAACGGCACGTTAACGATGCGGAGCTTTTGGCAGGCGTCGCCCCAGCGTGGGGTAGAAAAACTCGACTGCACCACATCGACCTCGCGGCCCAAGCTGCGCATGACGGATTCGCGCTCGTCATAGAGGTCGCTTACCGGCACGATCTCAAATCGCAGCGATGGTTCCAGATCGTGGATGTCCGTCCACATCGACAGCGTTTGGCGCCCCGGGCACATCATCGACACGCCCAGACGCACGGCACCGCCATCGCCCGCCGCGCGTCGGGCGCGGCGCAGCGCGTCCTCGGACTGCCGCATGATCGAACGCGCGTCGTCTACCAGTAACGCACCCGCCGGCGTCACTTTGACGCCCGAATGCGAGCGTTCAAACAGTGTGATGCCGAACTCGGCCTCGAAGCCCGACACCTGCTTGACGAGCGCCGGGGTCGACACGCGCAATTTTGCCGCCGCACGTGAGAAGCTTCCCAGCTCCGCGGCGGCCGATATGGCCTCGAGTCGTCGATCGTACACGTCAATCTCCCGTTTCCAGACGCATGGCAATGAACTGCCGAAGGGGGTCGTTTTGGCAGGTCACGCGCTCAATTGAGAAAAAACTGCATCGCACAGTATAAACCTACGGTTAACGCCATTCTAACAAATATGCAATTCACCTGCGCAAATGCAAAGCATACGATAACCAGCGAAAACCACGTGGGTCGATTAATGGGAACGACCCACCGGGAGGCACAAGAAGGGAAGTTCCTATGAGCAATTGGCTTAAGCTCGAGGGCGATGTCTGCGCCGTGACCGGCGCACTCGGCGGTATGGGCGTCGAGATTTGCCGCGAGTTCGCCCGCAACGGCGCCAACGTCGTCCTGCTCGACCTGGACGAGGAGAAGGTCAAGGCCGCTGCCGCCGACCTCGCCGCCGAGTTTGGCATCCACGCCGAGGGCTACAAGATGAACGCCACCGACGAGGCCGAGGTTCAGGCTGCCGTCGACGCCACCATCGCCAACTTCGGCCGCGTCGACGTTCTCGTCAACACCGCCGGTATCCTGCGCTTCGCCGCCATGGAGGACCTGCCGCTCTCCGACTGGGAGCAGGTGCTCAACGTCAACCTCACCGGCTACTTCATCACCTCGCAGCGCTTTGGTCGCGAGATGATCAAGGCCGGCCAGGGTCGCCTGGTGCACATCTCGACCGTTGCCAGCCACTCCCCTGAGACGTTCTCGGGCGTGTACAGCTCCACCAAGGCGGGCGTCAACATGATGTCCAAGATGCTCGCCGCCGAGTGGGGCCCCTACGGCGTGCGCTCCAACTGCGTCGAGCCCTGCTTCGTTAAGACCCCGATGTCGGCCAATTTCTACGCCGACCCCGAGGTCGAAAAGAGCCGCAGCCGCCTGATCGCCACGCGTCGCATCGGCGTGGGCAGCGATATCGCCAACGCCGTCATGTTCCTGGCGTCCAAGCGCTCGGACTTTACCACCGGCGACGCCATCAAGGTCGACGGCGGCTTCTCCAACATGATGGGCGACCTCACCGCCAAGCCCGGCGGCCGTCGCGCCTATGCCGACAACTACCTCAAGAACAAGGGTGTCGAGCTCTGGTCCGATGAGTCCGGCGTCGCCAAGCCGACTGACCAGTAAACCAACCCAGTAGAGAGGGCGCGGGACAAGTCCCTCCCCTCCCCGCATCGATTAGAAAGAGTCCAATGGCTTCCACCAACTCCAACAAGGGTCGCGCCGTCGTGCTTTCCGCCGCGTGCGTCACCATGTTCTTCATCAGCTCCATCGCGCTGTATTCCGTCGTGAGCAAGAATCTGCTCGCCGTCTATCCCGAGTGGTCCAGCGCCCTTACCTGGGCTTTCCCGGTCTTTCAAACCATCATGGCCGTGACGGGCATCTTCGCCGGCCGCATCTCCGATAAGATCGGCCCGCGCAACGTCGTGATCGCCGCCGCCGTGTGCTACGGCGTGGGCTGGTTCATGTCCGGCACCGTCACCGAGCCGTGGCAGTTCTACCTGTGGTTCTCGCTCGTCGCCGCCATCGGCAACGGCCTGGGCTACAACCCGGCGCTCACCACCGGCCAAAAGTGGTTCATCGACAAGAAGGGCCTCGCCTCCGGCATCACCCTGGCCGCTTCGACCGCCGGCCCCGCCGTGCTGTCCCCGGTGCTCGCCTCGCTGCTCATCCCGAGCCTTGGCATCTTTGGCGCCCTTAAGGCACTCGGCGTCATCTTCTTTGTGACGATCGCCGCCTCCGCCCTGTTCCTGAAGGCCCCCGAGGCCGGTTGGCTGCCCGAGGGCTTCGAGGCCCCCAAGGGCGGCGCGCACGCCGGCACCTTCGGCGACCTCACCCCGGGCGAGATGGTCAAGACCCCGCGCTTCTGGGTCCTCATCGTCACCTTCGCCTTTGCCGCCACCGCGGGCACCCTGCTCGTGGGCAAGGTTGCCTCCATCGCCGCCGTCCAGCTCTTCGCCGACCCCACGAGCGCCGCGGCCGTCGCCCTCGGCGGCGTGGTGGTCTCCGTCAACACCTGCGCTAACCTGGTTGGTCGTCTGTCCTTTGGCCAGATCATCGACAAACTCGGCGCCTACAAGTCGCTGCTCATCAGCCTTGTCGTCACCATCGTCGCGCTCGTCATCATGTCGATGAGCTTTACGCAGAGCATGTTCTTTGTGGCGCTCGCCCTGCTCGGCTTTAGCTTTGGCGCCCTGCTCGTCATCTACCCGCCGCTCACCGGTGGCGCCTTTGGCACCAGCAACATCGGCGTCAACTACGGCATCATGTTTTTGGGCTACGCCGCTTCCACCTGGATCAGCCAGCCCATCACCGCCGTGCTGTATCACGCCGAGGCCGGCAGCGCCGCCTACCAGCAGTCCTTCTACGGCGCCATTGTGATCGCCGCCATCGCCGTCGTGCTCACCGTCTACATGATGGTCTCCGACAGCAAGAAGAAGTCCGCCTAGTTCTACCGATGCGGCAAAGGGACAGCCCCTTTGCCGCATTCCACCGGTCACCAGTATTAAGGAGTCGAAATGTCTGAGCTCAACCCCGTCCGCATTGCCGTTATCGGCGCCGGCGCCATGGGCCGCAACCACATCCGCTTTGTCACCGAGGAGCCCGAGGCCGAGCTCGTCGCCATCGCCGACGCCTTTGAGGGCGCCCGCGCCACGGCCGAGGCCGCCGGCGTGCCGTTTTACACCGATCCCGCCCAGATGATGGACGAGGTCAAGCCCGAGGCCGTCATTATCGCCACCCCCAACGACCTGCACCTGGGCGTTGCTCGCGAGGCTGTGAAGCGCAATATCGTGCCGTTGGTCGAAAAGCCGATCTCCAACGACCTGGAGGATGCCCAGGCTTTCGCTGCCGAGGCCGAGACCGCCGGCGTGCCCGTGCTCGTGGGCCAGCACCGTCGCCACAACCCCTTCGTCAACAAGGCCAAGGAGATCATCGAGTCCGGCGAGCTGGGCAAGCTCACCGTGTCGAGCTTCCACTACATGATCTATAAGAATGACGAGTACTTCGACGTCGAGTGGCGCCGTAAGAAGGGTGCCGGCCCGATCCTGGTCAACCTGGTTCACGACGTCGACCTGCTCCGCTACCTGCTGGGCGAGCCCGTTGCCGTCCAGGGTATGCAGTCCAGCGCCGCCCGCGGTTTTGAGACCGAGGACTCCGCCGTGGTCAACGTCCGTTTTGCCGATGGCGCGCTTGCGAGCATGACCATCTCCGACGCCACCGCCAGCCCCTGGAACTGGGAGGCAACCGCTCGCGAGGATCCGCAGTACCGCCCCTTCGACGCCGACGCCTACTTTATCGGCGGCACTAAGGGCGCCCTGTCGCTGCCCCGCCTGCACCAGTTCTCCTACGACGGCGCCTCCAACTGGCACAAGCCGCTGCAGATGGAGATTCCGGCCGTGGACCCGGCGCTGCCGCACAAGATGCAGCTCAAGCACTTTGTGAAGGTCGTCCGCCGCGAGGTCGAGCCCGTCGTGACCCCCGCCGACAACGTCAAGACGCTCACGCTTCTCAACGCCATCAAGGAGGCCGCCGAGACCGGCCAGCTCGTCGAGCTGTAATGCTGTATTAGGGCAGGCCTCGGCAGAAACCCCATGCCGAGCCCTTCGGTCCGCCACCAACAAGCCCCTCTTCTTTGCCCTGCGAGCAGCCTCCTGCCCGCGGGGCTTTTTGCTACCTTGCCGACGATTATTCTGGAGCGAGGCTATTTTGCGCCTCAGCTTGGTTCGTTCGCCACGAAATGGGCCTATCTACTACGTTTAACCGATTACCCTCGACCATACCGAAATCCGAAATATCAAAACCGATGGTAGACGGCTTGCCGATTTTCCGAAAATGCTGCTATGGTCGACCCCTGCGGGCCAAACGTAGTAGATGGGCTGCTTTCGTGGCTCAGCACCAGACCAGTCATTTTGGAACAGGGCTTTTGACCACACTTGCCAGCCGATCGCTAGAGTAGCCAAAAAAGCCCCGTCCCAAATTAGCTACCCAGGCCTTCAATGGGTTCGCAAAGGCCAAAAGACAGTCCGTATTTAACCGCAACTTAGGTGGGGTGCGAGGCGGCATCGATTCCCGTCACCCCGTACACTTACGAAAATGGCTCTGGTCCCAAAAGGAACCAGAGCCATTCGTCTATCTTATGGAGCGGGCGACGGGAAGTCCAAGGGTTTGCTTCGCAAACCCTTGTTTCGCTGCGGGCCACTGGCCCTTGCGTGCTGCGCTGGAAAATGCTCACGCATTTTCTCAGCTTCGCACCCTGCCGGGTTCGATTCCCGTCGCCCGGCACGCTTATGAAAACGGCTCTGGCACCAAATAGAGCCAAAGCCGTTAAAACTATCCTATGGAGCGGGCGACGGGAATCGAACCCGCGTCATCAGCTTGGAAGGCTGGGGTTCTACCATTGAACTACGCCCGCAAGATATGGTCGGGACGACAGGATTTGAACCTGCGACATCCTGCTCCCAAAGCAGGCGCGCTACCAAACTGCGCCACGTCCCGAAGGTGTTGAGCAGCTAAGGTCTAAACCTTGCGTGTCCCAAAGCGAAGGAAATTATAGGGGAGACTCCCCGCCTGTGCAAGCATTGATGCCTTAGCTCCTCGAATGTGCGACAAACCGGCTGTGGAGCAGGCCTATCACAAACGCCACCACGGCGACCGGTGCCCACGCGGCTCCAATGTCCGCCAGCGGCAGCGCATCGAACGGCAGCCACGCGCCCGCAAAGAACGCATCGCGGACCGAGGTGATCACGCTCTGCACCGCGACGACGCCGCCGCCCCAAACCCACACCTGCGGATGCGCGTCGCAAAAACCATGCGCCAGGCCCATAAGCACCAGCACAATGGCGACGGGATACAAGGCGTTGAGCATGGGCACCGAGAACATGAGGATTACGTCGAGGCCCACGTTGGAGAGCACGCACGAAAACGCCGCGAACACAAAGGCGAGAATCGCGAAGGGACGGCGCATGGCCTCCTCGGAAGCCTCCGCTCCCCCTTCGACCACATACGTCTCGCAGAAGTAACGCGAGCAGCAGCTGATGAGGCCGATGCACACGTTCATGCAGGCGAGGAAAAAGATCGCAAAGACCACGACCGTGCCGGCAAGCCCAAAGTGCATGGAGGCAGAGCGGGCAAGGATGGCAGCGCCGTTGGTGGCGTCGGACATCACGGTGCCGAGCTGCATACCGGCAAGGCCCAAGCCGCAGTAGATGATGGCCATGAGCACGCCGGCAATCACACCGGAACGCGAAATCTCGAAGGCCACGCGCTTGTCATCGGTAACGCCCAACTCGTGGATGGTCTCAGCGATGATGATGCCAAAGGCGAGCGACGCGAGCAGGTCCATGGTCTGATAGCCAGTCAGAAAGCCCTGCACGGCAGCGCCAGCATCGTAGGGGGCCTGCGGCGCGGCAGCGGGACCCAGCGGCGAGATCACGGCAGCACCAACGACCAGCACGATGAGCGCAATGAGCGCGGGACCCGTAATGCGACCGAGTACGCGTGTGATGACACCCGGGCGCAGCGTGAGCGCAAACGCGACTACGAAGAACCCGATGGCAAACACCAGGCGAGCCGTGCCGAGCGAAACACCCTCGGGTAGCAGCGGCACCAGCATCTCGAAGGCCGTGGAGCTCGTGCGCGGAATAGCCAGGCACGGGCCGATGGCCAGATAGACCGCCGCAACGAAGAATTCGCCAAACTTGGGATGCACGCGGCCGGCAAGCTCGCGCGCCGTTCCGGCAAGCGCCACGGCGATAAAGCCCATGACGGGCAGGCCGATGGCGGCGATGAGAAAGCCGAGCATGGCGACCGGCGTGGCAGAACCTGCCTGCAGCGCCAGCAGTGGCGGAATAATGAGGTTGCCGGCGCCAAAGAGCATCGAGAACAGGGCGATGCCGACGGTGACGACATGGTCGGAGCGCAGACCGTGCGGGGCGGATGAAGCCATGGGTCCACCTTTCGGGTCGAAACAAAAACGGGACGGGCAAAAACACCCATCCCGCAAGTATATACGCTCTAGCAGGCTAAATCGCGTAAAGCGTCGATCGCGGTGTCGACTTCCTCGTCCGTGTTGAAATACCCAAACGAGAAGCGGACGACGCCCTGGCGCTCGGTACCCAGTGCACGGTGCATGAGCGGGGCGCAATGGGCGCCGGGGCGCGTCGCAATCCCCCACCCTTGCATGAGCGCATCCGAGATCTCGGCCGAATCGATATCGCCCACGTTGAGCGACACAATTGCAGAGCGCGTCGGCTGGTCAAAGGCGCCGTAAAGCTTGATCTCCGGGATTTCGCGCACGCCGGCAAGAAAGCGATCAGCGAGCGCACGCTCGCTGGAAGCAATCGCCTCGACCCCACCCTGGGCCTCGATAAAGTCGAGACCAGCGGATAGGCCCGCTATGCCGTGACCGTTGAGCGTGCCCGCCTCGAGGCGCGTGGGCCACCCAAGCGGTTGCAGCGCATCGAAGCTGTGCACGCCCGTGCCGCCCATGGCCCACGGAGCCACGTCAATGCCCTCCGCCACGGCCAGGCCGCCGGTCCCCTGCGGACCCATGAGCCCCTTGTGGCCGGTAAAACACACGACGTCGAGCCCCATGGTATCCATGTCAATCTTCGCCGTACCGGCAGACTGAGAGGCGTCGACGATAACCAGCGCGCCGGCCGCATGAGCCACAGCCGCCACACGTGCAACATCAACGGAGTTGCCGGTCACATTGGAGGCGTGCGTCACCACCACGGCACGCGTGCCCGGCGTGACCAGCTGCTCGAGTTCGTCGTAGTCGAGCACGCCGTTCGCGTCGCAGCCCGCATACTCAACGGTCACGCCCTGCTCTACCGCCAGGCGATTGAGCGGACGCAGCACGGAGTTGTGCTCGAGCACCGTCGTGACCACACGATCGCCGGGACGCACCACGCCATTGATGACGGTGTTGAGCGCCGCGGTGGAGTTGGGCGTAAAACAAACATGGTCTGCCCTCGGGCAACCTAAAAAGCGCGCAAGCTTAGTGCGGCAGCCATGAATCGTGCGCGCCGCATCGAGCGCGCCCGACGTCGCGCCACGTCCGGCATTGCCGAGCGAGCACATCGCCTGCGTCACGGCATCGATCACCGTCTGCGGCTTGTGCATGGTCGTCGCCGCGTTATCCAAGTAGATCATCGCACGACCTCCCACATATCGATCACGGTATAGCCCTCGGCGGGAATGCCTGCCGAGGCGAGTTCGCCGCGCAGCAGTTCCTCATCGGCAGGCAATGCCTTCCACGCCAGACCGCAGCCGGCAGCGACCTCCCCGGGCACGGGAATCGTTCGCCCGGGAAGGCCGCGCTCGATGCACAGGGACTCGCACCCCATGGCGGCCGCCGTGGTGGGAAACGTGATGACAAGCGCCGGGCGCTTCTCCCTCATGGCAACTCCAACCAATACGCTACGGGCGCACGACGCGCACGGCCTGCTCCATCTTCTCCACAATCACGTACATGTTGGTGACCTCGCCCACGGCAAGCTGGTCTTTAATGCCATAGTGATCGAGACAGGTGCCGCAGGTAAGGATCTCGACGCCCTGCTCTGCCAGGCCCTTCAGGTCATCGAGCACCGGCGAGCCCTCGACGGTGAGCTTGGCGCCGCCGTTGTAGAACAGCATGGTCGCGGGCAGCTCCTCCTGCTGCGTCACGGCAAAGATGAAGGCCTTCATGAGCTTGTGGCCCAGCTCGTCGTCGCCGTGGCCCATACAGTCGGTGTAGACGGAAATGACGAGCTTGCCCTTGCCGGCGCTGGCATCACAGAAGGCAGCACCATCCTGCTCGGGATCAGCCACGGCAACGGCGCCAGAGGTCGCCACGGTCACGTGCCACTCGGCGTCAGAAACCTTCTCGACCGAGGCCGTGCAGCCCTTCTCCTGCGCCATCTTGGAGATGTTCTTGACGGCGGTCTCGTTATCGACCGAGGTCACCACGGCACCCTCGCCATCGAGCTGTTTGAGCGCCTTGAGCGTCTTAACAACGGGCAGCGGGCAGGCATCGCCCATGGCATTGACTTCAATTTTGGTAGACATAGCTTTTCCTTTCGAAAGAACCGTTCTAGAGAACGATAAACAGTTACATAAGCGTGCGGGCTAGCGAACAACGCGGACGGCAGGACCGCCCGGCTCCGCCTCGCACACGCGCCCGACAACGGCGGCGATGCACCCCTCGGCATCCAGGCGACGCGCAAGCTCATCCACATCCGCCGCGGGCGCCGCGATAAGCAAACCACCAGACGTCTGCGGGTCGTACAGCGCGTCGAGCATACCCGGCTCCAGGTCCTCGTCGGCAGCCACACGCGGGCCAAAGAAGTCCTGGTTGCGGTAGGAGCCCGCGGGGATAATGCCCAGGCGCGCCATGTCGAGCACCTGATCAAAGAGCGGTACCGATCCCGACGCAAGCTCAACCTGCACGCCCGAGCCCTCGGCCATCTCGCACGCGTGCCCGATCAGGCCAAAGCCCGTGACATCGGTGCAGCCGTGAAGCTCAAGTCCCTCGGCCAGACGAATCGGCGCCTCGTTGAGGGTGCGCATCGAGTCAAACATGGCCGCGGCCGCGGCCTCGTCCTGCTCGATGAGCTCGCCCTTAATGGCCGTGGTGATAATGCCCGAGCCGATCGCCTTGGTCAGCAGCAGAACATCGCCCACGCGTGCGCCGCTGTTGGCGAGCATGCGGTCGAGCGCGACAAAGCCGCTCACGGACAGGCCGTACTTGGGCTCGTCGTCGTTGATGGTGTGGCCGCCCGCGATGGTGCAGCCGGCCTCGACGCACTTGTCGGCGCCACCCGCCAAAATCTGCCCGGCAACCTCAACGCCCAGGCAACTGGGTATGCAGAGCAGGTTCATGGCATGACTCGGCCGCCCGCCCATGGCGTAGATGTCCGACAGCGAGTTGGCCGCGGCAATCTGGCCAAACAGAAACGGGTCGTCGACCATCGGTGGAAAGAAGTCGATGGACTGCACAAGCCCCAGGTTCTCCCCTACGCGGAAGACGCTCGCATCGTCGGAGGTATCGAACCCCACGAGCAAGTTGTCGTTATGCACATTGGGTAAATCGCCCAGGACCTGGGCGAGGGCTCCGGGAGCCAACTTAGCGGCTCAACCGCTCGCGGCTGTCATAGACGTGAGCTTAATAACATCGTCAGCCATCGATTCCTCCTCTCATAGGTCAATCAGTTCCTCCCAGTATACGCATGGCGGCGCCGAGAGCGGACGGCGAATGACACCGCCCCTTACATGAGCGCCTGGGCTCGAATGGCCGCGCCGATCGCTCCGGCAAAGCGAGCCTGGGGCGAGGTGGTCACCGGCGACCCCAGTAGCTCGCCCAACCGCTCCACCACGAAGGCGTTCTCGCACAGGCCACCGGTCAGATAGTACGGGGCGCCCGCTGCCTGCCCGGCCATAGTGGCCACGCGCGAGACCACGCTGTCGATCACGCCGCGCGCAATGTTCTCGCGCGGCTCACCGCGACCGATCAGGCTGATGACCTCGCTTTCGGCAAACACCGTGCACATGCTGCTGATCTTGGTAGGCTCGCCGGAACGCGCCAGGTCGGCCATCTGCTGCTGGGAAATGCCCAGGCGGTCGGCCATGATCTCCAAAAAGCGCCCCGTGCCGGCGGCGCACTTGTCGTTCATGGCAAACTTGGCCACGCGGCCGCCTTTAAGCTGAATGACCTTGGTGTCCTGGCCGCCCACGTCGATCACGGTACCGTGGTCACCAAACAGGAGCACGGCACCGGTACCGTGGCAGGTAATCTCGGTCACGACCTTGTGCGCATAGGGCACGGCGACACGACCGTAGCCAGTCGCGACCACGCGAGCATCTTCAGCCGTCACGTCATAGCCGGCTGCAGCGAGCTCACCGCGCAGGCGCTCGGCCGCATCGACCGAGGAAAACCCGGTTGGCTGCACGCACGTCCACGCCACCGAACCCTCCCCATTGACCACAGCAGCCTTAGCCGCCGTAGACCCGATATCGATCCCGATCCCTATCATGGCTCTCTCCCAATCTAAACATCAAAGGTAGCGGCGCGTTCAGGCGCCTTAGCTCTAGGTTTCTCAGGTGCCGGAGATTGCCCCGAAAGAGGAGCGCCGCGTACTTTGGTACGCAAGCGACGGTTTGAGGGGCAAGGTCGGGTGCCTGGGGAAGCCCTACAGCTCAAGTTCGTTGAGGCGCAGGATGGCCACGATATAAATCTTGAGCGCTTGCTTGAGCTGCTCTTCGTTGGCGCACTCGTTGGGGCCGTGCATCTGGCCGCCC
>CALLST010000338.1:0-3250 GCA_938011875.1 uncultured Collinsella sp.
AAAAGAGCCAGACGCACAGACGCAGAGCCGATAATATGCAGTTTGAAATACTGCTGTTATCGGCTCTTTTTTGATTTTAATTTGTGCCCCTAATAACCATATTGGAGCAAAATCAGAACTGTTGCTTGTCGTTCTTTGATTTCCGCAGCAGCTTTGAAAAATCAAAGCCGCCGTTTCTTTTTATCTTCTAATGAAATGACGCGGTATCACTGTTGAAATCGGCGGCTAAAGGAGGTAGCCGCCATGAAGCAAAAAGCATATCGACAAAATCCGACAGTTATTGACTTATCAAAAAAAGCCCGCCCACCACCGGGGGAAACTACGCTTATATATATGAACTGTCTAATCATCTGGATACTGCTTACAATGCCTATGCGCCCGTCCGGGCTTTTCGGACGGGCGCATTTTGTACGTTCAAAAAATTTTTGAAGAAATTTCAAAAAATCTTCGGCGTTTTTGAAAAACGCCGTATTGCCCCGCGAAAAGGGGGGAAGCACCACCAACTTTCCAACGAGAAAGGAGGTGAGAATGTGGAACCTAATAGCAGGGAGTTTTACAAACAGTGTGCTTTTCAGAAGTTTTGTAATACGGTATTGCACAATGAAGCTTGCGACACCCATAGAGAACTTCGCAGACACAAGGCAAAGGAAGTGACCTTTTCCGACATGACCTTAGACGAAGCGCGGCAGCTTCATACGTTTGATGAATATTTCAAACGTGAAGCCGCCGAAACCGTCTTTCATCGTGCCGCTTCTGCTGATTCTCTTTATGAAGTCCAAGCAGCTCAAAGCCGTCGGTAAGGCCTCGATTGTTCCTGTTGCCTTCGCCGTCAACGAACCGCTGCTCTTTGGCGCGCCGATGATCCTTAACCCCTACATGCTCGTCCCCTTTGTTGCCGCCGGCTGCGTCAACGTAAGTGTTGCCAAGTTCTTTATCGATAACGTGGGCATGAACGGCTTCTCCTTCGTGGTGCCTTGGGCCACCCCCGCCCCCATCGGCATTTTCATCACCACGAACTTCCAGCTTATCGCTCTGGTGTTTGTCGCGATCATTATCTTGCTGGACGCCATCATCTACCTGCCGTTCTTGAAGGCGTACGATAAGCTGCTCTGCGACCAGGAGGCCGAGCGCGCCGCCGAGCTGGGTCTCGAGTCCGATGGTGCCGCTTCCATCGCCGCCAACGCCTCTGCGCCCGCTGTCGAGCAGGCCACCGCTTCCGTCGAGACGACCGTTGCCGCCGCCGACAGCGAGCCTGTCGCCGATCAGCCCGAGCCCGCTGCCGATGCATCCGCCAAGAAGGATGTCGATGGCCTGAAGGTCCTCGTCCTGTGCGCCGGCGCCGGCACCTCTGCCATGCTTGCCAACGCCATCAAGGAAGGTGCCGCGCAGACCGGAGAGAATATTGCTTCCTCCGCAGGCGCCTATGGCCAGCACACTGCCATCATGGATCAGTACGACGTTATCGTGCTTGCCCCGCAGGTTCGTAGCTACTACAACGACATGAAGGCCGACACCGATCGCCTGGGCATTAAGCTGCTCGCTCCGCGCGGTAAGGAATATATCGACCTCACCCGCGACCCCGCCGGCGCCATCAAGTGGCTCCGCGAGAACCTCGACTAGTTACCTCCCTCTGTTGGTGCCCGGATCCCCAGTTCGGGCACCTCTCCCTATTCGAATCCCACAGAAAGGATGACTCATGACCAACCCCATGCAGTTCCCCGACGGCTTTGTGTTTGGCGGCGCCACCGCCGCTTACCAGGTTGAGGGCGAGACCCGCACGCACGGCAAGGGCAAAGTGCCCTGGGACGATTTCCTGGCTGCTCAGGGTCGCTTCTCCCCCGACCCCGCAAGCGATTTCTACAACAAGTATCCGGTCGATATCGACCTGTGCCAGCGCTTCGGCATCAACGGCATCCGCGTCTCCATCGCTTGGAGCCGCATCTTCCCCAACGGCACCGGCGAGATTAACCCCGAGGGCGTCGCCTTCTATCACGAGCTTTTTGCCACCTGCAACAATGCCGGCGTCATCCCCTATGTCACGCTCGATCACTTCGATACGCCCGAGGCCTTTTACCAGGACGGCGGCGAGGGCTTCTTGACGCGCACGACCATCGATGCCTTTGTCGAGTACGCCAAGTTCTGCTTTGCCGAGTTCACCGAGGTCAAGCACTGGTTCACGTTTAACGAGATTCCCGCAACCGCCGAGGGCAGCTTTATCGTCGGCAACTGGCCGCACGGCGAGAAGTATCGCCTGGATAAGGCCTTCCAGCTCATGCACAACATGATGGTGGCCCATGCCAAGGCCGTCGTCGCCTTCCACGAGGGCGGCTTTGAGGGCGAGATCGGCATTGTCCAGAACCTGGAGCCCAAGTATCCCCTCGATCCCAACAGCGCTGCCGACTGCGAGGCCGCCCGCATGGCCGACGTCATCAACAACCGCTGGGTACTTGACGCCACTTTCCGCGGCCACTATGCAGCCGACACCATGGAAGCCGCAACCAAGCTGGCCCATATCGCCGGCGGCGAGCTCGACGTTCGCGACGAGGACATCGCCGCGTTGACCGCCGCGCTCCCCTACAACGATTGCCTGGGCGTCAACACCTACAAGTGCCAGTTCCTGCGTGCCGCCGAGGGCGAAAACGACATCAACCACAATGGCACCGGCGACAAGGGCTCCTCGCGCTGGTTCCTCAAGGGCGTGGGCGAGGCATGCGTGCGCGAAGGCGTTCCCACGACCGATTGGGACTGGATCATCTATCCCGAGGGCCTGTACGACCTGTTGCTCCGCATTAAGAACGATTACCCCAACTACAAGAAGATCTACATCACCGAGAACGGCATGGGCTATAAGGACGACTTCGAGGACGGCTTTATCGATGACGCCCCTCGCATCGACTATATGCGTCAGCATCTCGCATGGATCCTCAAGGCGATTGACGGCGGCGTAAACGTCGACGGCTACTTTGTGTGGTCGCTGCAGGACCAGTTCTCCTGGACCAACGGCTACAACAAGCGCTACGGCCTGTTCTACATCGACTTTGAGACCCAGAAGCGCTATCCCAAGGCGAGCGCGTACTGGTACAAGAACGTCGCGGAGACCGGCCTGCTCATGGCCTAACTTTTGCCGCATACCCCCTGTCGGGGGGGGGGGGGGGGGGGCGCGCGGGGGGGGGTGGGGGGGGGGGTTGTGGTTGGGGGGGGGGGGGGGGGGGGGTGGGGGGGGTTGTGGGGGGGGGGTGGTATTAGATAA
>CALLST010000339.1:0-9136 GCA_938011875.1 uncultured Collinsella sp.
CCGGCCTCGGAATATGCGTCGTAGCGATCTTCCCACTGCGAGGGGTTGTCGCGAACGAAGGTGTAGCGGTAGGTTGCGCCCTTGGACTTGTACTCAAAACCGGACTCGACCGAGGTGTACTCGTTGCCGTCCTTGTGTGCGGGCTCAATGCCAAAATGCTTGACATAGCGCGGACCGAAGTCCTCGGAACGGCCGTAGTACGTGTTGCCGTCTGCCGTGAGCTTGCTGCCCATGTAGATCTGGGTGCAGGCGAGTGCCGAAGTCGGCATGGCCATGATGGCCGCTGCTCCAAACGCAAGGCCGCAGCCGAGCTTTTTGAGCGTGTTGACAGGATGAGTAAACCTCATAATCCCTCCCAACCGTTGAAACCCTGCGGAACCGTGCAGGATTTCAGCTAATAAATACATCTATTAGCCTATAGGAAGTCTAAAGAGTATTCATCTAATTCGATGAAGTACTCGATGAGCGTCCTAAAATATGCGATGAGCGGATAAGAATACTCATTTTGTAGCTTTAGTTAAATAAAGGCACCCTGCAATTACTGTACCTGAATAAAGCGCCTTGCACGGGGCACAAAGAAAAATCCCCCGCTGCTTGGCAAATGCATAAACAGTGGGGGAGACGATAATTGGATGAATATCATGCCAATGTGGAATTACTTCTTCCGGCGGTGGATTACGTTGAACGCATAGCCGACGAGCATGGCCAAAACGATGATGATAAAGCCGAGCAGGGGATTGTCGTTCATAGGGTCCTCCTATTTTCCGAGCGGGGAGAATTCGTCGACGATGAGGTCGAGGCATTGTGGAAGCGCGCGGGCTCCAAAGACGCCCGAATTGCTGGAGATAATCTCGCCATCGAACTGCATGCCCAGCGACGGGGTGCAGGTGATCTTGGCTTCCTTGGTCTGGATGATCTTGAACTGCGGGCGCCCGAGTACCTTGCCGGCGGGGTCAAGCGCAGCGGTGATCACAGTAGGCAGCAGCTGCACGGTGCGCACGGGTTCGATGACCGCAATGTCGACCATGCCATCGTTCATGCGGCAGTCGGGGAACAGGTTGATGTCGTTTTGGATGACCGAGGTGTTGCCGGCCATGCAGCAGATGCCGTCGAGCTCCTCGACAATGCCGTCGTGCTCAATAGTAAAGTGCGCCACCGTGGGGTTGGGCGTGGCGAGCGCGGAGAGGAAGTAGGCGATCTCGCCGATGTCGTTTTTGGTGGGGGCGGCCTTCATCATGATCTCGGCGTCGAAGCCCGAGCCGGCGATGATGATAAAGCCGTGGCGCTTCTCGTTGCCGTTCTCGTCGAGCCAAAAGAGCTCACCCATGTCCACTTTGACCGTGCGGCCGTCGCGGCAAGCCTTGGCGAGTGCCGCCGCCTCGGGGGCATTGCCGATGTTGTTAAAGAACAGGCAGGCCGTGCCGGAGGGGAAGACAAGCGTGGGGACACCGCACCCGCGCATCTGGTCGAGCACGTTGGAGACGGTGCCGTCGCCGCCCGAAACGACCACGCGGTCAAACTCGCGCACGTCTGCCACGGCGTCCTCGGGCTCCATGCCATCGCCGATAAAGCGCATCACGACCTCGTCGCCGCCCTGCGCGAGGGCGTGCGTGAATGCGTAGATTTCATCTGAGCTGGGGCCCGATGCAGGGTTATGGATGATAAGGCAGCGCATACTTACGTTCCCGTTCTGTGACTAACCGAGTATAGTTGTAAGGCAATGCCGATATCCTACCCGTGTTTTTCGGGCCTAACCTTATTCGATGGGTTGATATGTACATTTCCACACATCAGGCTCTACTCGACTTTTGCCAGCGCGCCCGTGAGTTCGACGCGATTGCCGTCGATACCGAGTTTTTGCGCGAGCGCACATTCCACCCGCGCCTGTGCTTGGTTCAGATTGCCACCCCTGCCGAGAGCGTAGCGGTCGACCCTCTGGTGATCGACGACCTCTCGCCGCTGGCCGAGCTTATGGCAGACGAGAGCGTGACTAAGGTCTTCCACGCCTGCTCGCAGGATATGGAGGTTATGCTCCATACCGTGGGCGTGCTGCCACGACCGATTTTCGATACGCAGGTCGCCGCTGCCTTTTTGGGCGAGCGCCAGCAGATTTCGTATGGCGCGCTTGTTCAGACGTTCTGCGGCGTATCGCTGCCCAAGACCGAGTCGCTGACCGACTGGTCGCGCCGCCCGCTGACCGATAAGCAGATTGAGTATGCGATCGATGACGTCAAGTACCTGATCGTCGCCTATACCGAGATGATGAGCCGCCTGCGCGAGCTGGGCCGTGTGGACTGGGTGCTCGACGAGCTGCGCCCGCTGGCTGACGAGTCGCACTATCGCGCCGACCGTCACGAGGCATTCCGCAAGGTCAAGCGCATCAACTCGTGCAGTCGTCACCAGCTGGGTATCGCGCGCGAGCTCGCCGCCTGGCGTGAGGACCGCGCCGAGCGCCGCAACATCCCGCGCAAATGGGTCATGTCCGACGACACGCTGCTTGCGCTCGTTAAACGCAATCCCGTGCGCGTTGAGGAGTTCCGCAGCATTCGCGGTACCGATCAGTTGGGGGAGCGCGACGTGGACGGTGCGCTCATGGCCATCAAGCGCGGCGCGAGCTGCCCGCACGATCGCCTGCCGCTCATGGTGCGCGGGCACCGTCAGATTTCGCCGGAGTTGGAGAGCGTGACGGACCTGATGTACGCGCTCATCCGCCTGGTTGCCGAGCGCTCGGGCGTGGCGACCTCGGTCATTGCCTCGCGCGATGACCTGGCCGACTATATTGAGCATCCCGAGCAGAGCCCCTTGCGCGAAGGCTGGCGCTTTGAGCTTGTGGGCTCGCGCCTGGACGATCTGCTCTCGGGCAACATGGGGTTGACGGTCAAAGATGGCAAAATTGAATTGCTGTAAGGAAGCCTAGCCGCTTGAGTGGGTAGAATGCCTCCAACGTGTAACTCGATTCGGAGGAATTCGCATGCCTTATTACTATGGATACGGCTTTGGCATCGACCCGCTGTACCTGCTGGTTGTCCTTGTTTGTACGGTGCTTGGTCTTGCGGCGCAGAGCTATATCAACTCGACGTACAAAACCTGGTCCAAGGTTCGCTCGGACGGCGACACGGGCGCCACGGTCGCTCGCCGCATGCTCGACGCCAACGGCTGCAACGCCGTGGGTATCAAGGGTGTCGCCGGCGAGCTCACCGACCATTACAACCCACAGGACAATAACCTGTATCTCTCGGATGCCAACCGTTCGGGCGGGTCGGTCGCAAGCGTTGCCGTGGCCTGCCATGAGGCGGGCCATGCCGCCCAGCGTCAAAGCGGCTACGCCATGATGAAGGTGCGCACCGCCCTGGTCCCAGTCGTCAACTTTACCCAGAACACCTGGACCATCGTGTTGCTCTTGGGCCTGTTTATGAACATCGCGGGACTTACGACCCTCGCACTGATCTTCTTCTCGTTTAGCGTGCTGTTCCAACTGGTTACGCTGCCGGTCGAGATTGATGCCAGCCGCCGCGCCGTGGCGTACATCGAGCAGTCGGGCATGAGCTCCAAGCAGGTCAATGGTGCCAAGAAGGTCCTGACGGCAGCCGCGCTTACCTATGTTGCTGCAGCGCTCACTTCGATCATTCAGCTGCTCTACCTGATGGCTCGCTACAACAGAAACTCCAACCGATAACAAATTGGCTTGACAGGCGCTGCGGAGATTTGTGTCCCCGCGGCGCTGTACTATGTGTTGGACTTGAATTTGCGCAGGGCCGGAGCCCTTGTGCACGATAACGAAAGGAGGCTGCGTGGCAGGCTGGAATCTGACCGGCAATGCCGTTTCCGCCGAGTTCGACGGTTCGGACGAGCAGGAGCGTAAGGAACTCAGCGTGAGCCAGGCGGTGGAGATCGCCGCCGGTGCGCTCGATGCCATTCCGCAGCTGAGTGTCCTGGGCGAGGTCACGGGTTTCCGTGGTCCCAACGCCCGAAGCGGCCACTGCTACTTCCAGATTAAAGACGACTCGGCCGCCGTCGACTGCATCATCTGGAAGGGTGCCTATCTCAAGCGCACGTTCGATCTGCGCGACGGCATGCAGGTGAGCTTTAAGGGCAGCTTCAATCTTTATAAGGCCACGGGCCGCATGAGCTTTGTCGCTCGCTCATTCTCGCTGGCGGGGGAGGGTCTGCTGCGTCAACAAGTGGCGCAACTGGCCGAAAAGCTACGCCGCGAGGGCCTGATGGACGAAGCGCGCAAGCGCCGCATCCCGGTGTTCTGCTCCCGCGTGGCGGTCGTCACCTCGCTTTCGGGTGCCGTAATCGACGACGTCAAGCGCACATTGCGTCGTCGCAACCCGCTCGTCGAGCTCGTCTGCGTGGGCGCCAAGGTTCAAGGTGAGGGTGCGCCGGCTGAGCTCATTGAGGGCTTGCGCCGCGCCGCCGCCATCACGCCGGCGCCCGACTGTATTTTGCTGGTGCGCGGCGGCGGCTCCTTTGAGGACCTCATGACCTTTAATGACGAGGAGCTTGCCCGCGCGGTGGCGGCTTGTCCTGTGCCCGTGGTGACCGGCATTGGCCATGAGCCCGATACCTCGATTTGCGACATGGTGAGCGACCGTCGCGCCTCCACGCCTACGGCGGCGGCCGAATCGGTGGCGCCGGCTATGACGGAGTTGGCCGATGTGCTCGAGGCGCGCCATCAGCGTCTGGGTGCCGCGATGGCATCGATGATTGGGTCGAATCAGGTTGATCTGGAGATGCTCGACCAGCGCGGTCGCCGCGCCTGGGATACCTATACGGCCCGCTTGGGCGATGCGCTCGATGCGGCTGCGTGCCGCCCGTGCCTCAACGACCCAACGTTTATGGTCGAGCGTCGCGAGTCTGAGCTTGCCCTGACGGCCGATCGCCTGTCGGGCGCCATAGTACGCTCGGTCGGGACATTCCGCTCCAACTTTGAGCGCCTGCCCGAGCGTCTGGTTGCAAGCACCTCGGGGCTCGATGGCAAGCGCCATGCGCTCGCGCTTGCGAGTTCCCGTCTGGAGCATCAGGGGCGCACGATGCTCAACAAGCCCGCGTCCGACCTGGGCCGTGCGGCAGCCTCGCTCGATGCCCTGTCGCCGCTCAAGGTGCTTGCCCGTGGCTATTCCATCGCGTACAGCGATGATGGTGTGGCTACAAGTGCCCAGACCTTTAAGCCGGGCGACGCCATCCGCGTGCGCATGGCAGACGGCAACGTGACGGCAACGGTCGATACGGTCGAGTAGGCCGCGTTTCATAGCGATAAACCTTTAGGAAAGGAAACAGATATGGCAGAGAAGACCCCGGTCGAGCAGCTTACGTACAAGCAGGCCTCGCAGGAGCTGGAGCTCATCATCCGCAGCTTGGAGTCGGGCGATATGGAGCTCGAGGAGTCGCTCGAGAGCTATACCCGCGGCGTCGAGCTCCTCAAGAGCCTGCGCACCCGCCTGTCCGATGCCGAGCAGAAGGTCTCGGTGCTTCTTAAGGACGTTGACGGCAACGACGTGCTCGCCGACGGCGAAGCCGCCAACACGGACGACAACCTCTCGTTCTAACCATCCCGACCAAATATAATTACCTTGGTCTGTGAGAAAGGAACCAACCATGTGCGATTGCATCTTCTGCAAAATTGCCAACCACGAGATCCCCTCGACCGTTGTCTATGAGGACGACCAGGTCATCGCCTTCGACGACCTCAACCCCCAGGCGCCGGTCCACTCGCTCGTGATCCCAAAGAAGCACTACAGCGACATCGCCGACAACGTGCCGGCAGAGACCATGGGCGCCATGGCTCACGCCATCCAGGAGGTCGCTAAGGCCAAGGGCTTGGAGGACGGTTTCCGCGTCATCTCCAACAAGGGCGTCAACGCCGGCCAGACCGTCATGCACTTCCACATGCACGTCCTCGGCGGCAAGAACCTGGGCGAGAACCTCATCTGAGGGCGCTTCTTCCTTGCAATGAAACGGAAGCTCAAGCACCGATAACTTATATATCAACGCAATAAACCCGAGCGCGAGGGCGTTTGGGTTTATTATTGAAGCGTATGTAACCTGGCGGCGCCACACCGCCTGTTAGTAGGGAGACACATGAACGTTCTGGTCGTCAACGCAGGATCTTCGACCCTTAAGTATCAGGTCATCGATACCAAGTCCCACAAGGTGTCCGCAAAGGGCTCCTGCGAGCGCGTCTGCTTTACCGGCGGTACCTTCACCCACGCTGCCAACGGTTCCAAGAAGGTGACCGAGAACATCGAGTTCCCCGACCACAAGGTCGCCATCGAGGTCGTTCTGAAGGACCTCGAGGCCAACGGCGTCAAGATCGAGGGCATCGGCCATCGCATCGTTCAGGGCGGCTGGTACTTTGGCGATTCCTCCCTCGTCGACGAGGACGTCCTCGCCAAGATCCGCGAGGTCGCCCCGCTGGCGCCGCTGCACAACAACCCCGAGGCCAACGTTATCGAGTACTGCCTGGAGCAGTATCCCGATCTGCCCAACGTTACGGTCTACGACACCGCTTTCCACTTCAACATGCCCGAGGTCGCCAAGACCTACGCCCTTCCCAAGGATGTTTGCGACAAGCTGCACATCCGTAAGTACGGCGCCCACGGCACCAGCTACCGTTACATCTCCAAGAAGGTCGCAGAGATGACCAACGGCGAGGCCCGCAAGGTCGTCGTGTGCCATATCGGCTCCGGCGCTTCCCTGTGCGCCATCGAGGACGGCAAGTGCATGGATACCACTATGGGTCTCACCCCGCTCGACGGCGTCATGATGGGCACCCGCTGCGGCTCCATCGACCCGGCCACCGTGTGCTACCTGCAGCGCGAGGGCGGCTACACCTTCGACGAGGTCGACGAGATGATGAACAAGAAGTCCGGCCTTTTGGCTGTGACCGGCGGCAAGACCAACGACTGCCGTAACGTCGAGGAGCTCGCCGCTGCTGGTGACCCCGAGGCTCAGCTCGCCTTCGATATGTTCGTCTACAAGATTGCCGCCAAGGCTGCCGAGATGGCTACTTCCATGTGCGGCATGGACACGCTCGTCTTTACCGCCGGCATCGGCGAGCACGCTCCGGCCGTTCGCGCTGGCGTGGCCGACCGTCTGGCCTTTATGGGCGTCAAGATGGACCATGCCCGTAACGCCCTGCGTGGCGATGGCGCTTGGTGCCTGTCTGCCAAGGATTCCAAGGTCAAGATTTTCGTCATCCCCACGGACGAGGAGTTCATGATCGCTTCCGACGTCGAGCGCATCGTCAACGGCAAGTAATTGCAAGAGGGGAGGGGCTGGACGACCAAGTGCCGTTCAGCCCCTCTTTTGCGCTCGTTGGGCGATATGCCTGATAGCTATTTATTAAGATGTGATAACTTCTTATTAAAATGCGGTCGCCTTAAGAGGTCTGCGTCGACCGTATTGCACTGCAAAGGAGTCTCATGAACGTACTTGTTGTCAACGCCGGCAGCTCAAGCCTTAAATATCAGCTTTTGGATACCGATACCCGCAAGGTTTTCGCCAAGGGCAACTGCGAGCGTATCGGATCGGACATGGGCATCTTTGGCCACTCCGAGAACGGTGGCGCCAAGCAGACCGAGGAGGTTCCCTTCCCCGATCATCGCTCTGCTATCGCTTGCGTGCTCGAGGAGCTCGAGAAGACCGACTTTACGATCGATGGCATTGGGCATCGTATCGTTCAGGGCGGCTGGCACTTCGATGATTCCGCGGTTGTCGACGACGAGGTTATGGCCAAGATTCTTGAGGTGGCACCGCTTGCTCCGCTGCACAACTACGGCGAGGCCGCAGCAATTGAGTATTGCCGTGAGAAGTATCCGGAGCTGCCCAACGTGGCCGTCTTCGACACCTCGTTCCACATGACCATGCCCGAGGTTGCCTACACTTACGCCCTGCCCAAGGACGTGTGCGACAAGTATCATGTGCGCAAATATGGCGCCCACGGAACGAGTCATCGTTACGAGTGGATGATGGCCAAGGAGATCCTGGGCTCGCGCTGCCACCGTCTGCTTTCGTGCCATTTGGGTAACGGTGCTTCGCTCGCTGCTATCGAGGACGGCGTGTGCCGCGACACCACGATGGGCCTCACGCCGCTCGACGGCCTGATGATGGGCACTCGCTGTGGTTCCATTGACCCGGCCACCGTGTGCTACCTCCAGCGCGAGGGAGGCTACAGCTATCAGGAAGTTGATGACATGATGAACAAGCAGTCTGGTCTGCTTGCCATCTCGGGCATCTCCAACGACGCCCGCGACATCCGTACACGCGCCTCCGAGGGCGACGAGCGCTGCCTGCTCGCCTTCGATATGTTTGCCTACAAGGCTATGCAGCAGGCCGGCTCCATGATCGCCTCCATGGCGGGCGTGGATACCATCACCTTTACCGCCGGCATCGGCGAGAACGACTGGTCGATTCGCAAGGCTTTCTGCGACTGCTTTGAGTGGCTGGGCGTGCGCATCGACAATAACAAGAACCGCGAGACCGTGGGCAACGGCCCGCAGGTCATCAGCGCCGCCGGTTCCGCCGTCACGGTCATGGTCATCCCCACCGACGAGGAATACATGATCGCCCACGACGTCGAGCGTCTGACCAAGAACAACTAACGCGCGCATTTGCAAGTAAACGAAAGGTCTCCAGAGCAACAGCTCCGGAGACCTTTTTTACTAGCAGGCGGATGGCGGAAACCCCATCCCATTTCGAGCGCAAATACTGGGACACGCTTTCCGGTTGAGGCACGTTGCGGAAAGTGCGACCCACAATAAAGCATAATTCCGTCCCACGGTTTCCCAAACAGGCCCCAAGCGGAAGCTGCATCCCACAATCCGCCTTCAAACCGGGACACACTTTCCGGTGGGCCAGACATCAGACCGCAGCCAACATTTCGGTCCCAAAGTGACCATATCTGCATCGTTTGACCCTCCAGCAACGGCACCCATTCATTCAGATTTTCAGCCCCAGCTCGTAGCCAAGCCGCCGTCCACCCCAGATACCCTGATTGCTACGTGGCGGTAGAAGGCCGTACGGGCTAACCCCTGAAAACACTCCGCAGACCAGAAACGCCCCCGTTCGTAGCTCCGAAGGAGCAGAACGGGGGCGTTTCATTGGTGGAGGACGGTTTCAGGGGTTAGCCCCT
>CALLST010000340.1:0-5123 GCA_938011875.1 uncultured Collinsella sp.
CGTTCGATTCGTCGGTACCCATAAAACTTGCGAAGGTGACCTGTTTGGGTCGCGGTGCGGGTGATGCAAAGTTGTGATCGAGTGCGTCCTGTACCGTGATGGGCTTGCCCCAAAGCGCAATGATCGAGAGGGGACTGAGCGGTTCTCGCGCCGTCGCCTGACGTTGCTCGCGCTGGGCAAGTCGGCTGATAATCCAGCCGTTGTTGCGCTTTACAAACGCTTCGATACGCTCGCGGCTGGCGTCGAGCGGTGCGCTGGCGTGGACCTCACCGCTCGATGTGACGCGCAGGTTGAAGTTCTTGACGCGCTTTTTGGTAACGACGACGGGGATGGGCGTCCCATCCGGTCGGGATATGGAAATCGTAAATTGCTGCGTCAAAAGCGGTCCTTCAGATTGGGGACGGGCCGGCATGTCGACCGTTCGGCATACCGGCCCGCTCAAGGGATGTGAAATTAATAACGCTCGAAGAAGGCAAGGGCGTTGTCGCTGCAGAGCTTTTGCATCACGGTCTTGCCAAAGTGCTTGGAAAGCATGTTCTGGAACTCGGGCATCTTGCTGGCATCGGAGAGGAAAGCGGGCACCGTGGCACCGTCCCAGTCGCCGCCGAGCGCGATGACGTCCTCGCCGCCCAGGTCGAGCCAGTGCTCGATATGTGCCGCCAGCTGGTCGAAGGTGACGTCTGCGGCGGTCTTGTCGGTTGCGTCGTTGGATAGGAACTCGCTGCAGTAGTTGAGGCCGACGATACCGCCCATGTCGCGAATGGTGCGGAACTGGTCGTCGGTGAGGTTGCGCTTGACGCCGCAAACCGCACGGGAGTTGGAGTGGCTGGCCACGAAGGGGCGCGTGGCGTGGGCGACAACCTCGTCAAAGCACTCATCGTTGAGGTGGGAGACGTCGAGTACCATGCCGGCGTGCTCCATCTGCGCAAGCGCCTCGATGCCGGCGGCGGTGAGGCCGGCGTGGGTATCGTGTCCGCTCGCGAGCGGTCCCTGCGCGTTCCAGCTGAGTGACGACATAAGCACGCCCAAGCTCTTGAGCACCTCGATCAGTGCGGGGTCCTCGGCAAAGAACGTGGCGTTTTCGATGGTGTGGATGCAAGCGACTTTACCGTCCTTGAGCGCGGGGCGAATGTCTGCGGCGCTGCGTACGTTGACCATGCGGTCGTGGTTGAGCATTGCCTGGCCGCTCATATGCGCCATGATTTGCGCCTGGAAGCGCGCGGCGTGGGCGGTGGGAATCTCGTCGGGGACAAACGTGGCGAAGCACTGTGCCCACGGCGTGTTGCCGATCTTTGCGAGCGAGATGGCGCAGGCGTTGCCCTCGATGAGGTCGAAATCCTGCGGATGCGTTTCGTCGCCGGGGAAATAGCCGTCGGTGCCGGCGGTAAAGCGCAGGTCGAGATCGAGCGTGGCCCAGCCGATTCGGTCGGCGGTGTCGCAGTGTAGGTCAAATACGGGATATGCCATGGTTCCTCCGGTTGCAGCGTTTCTTTGCAAACTGTCATTGAATTGTATGACTAGGGTATAGTTAGCGCCATATGTTCACGGCGGCCTGCGTTGTGCGCCGCCCTTATCACGGAGGTTACCATGTCCAACCAGGGCAAGAAGGTCAAGACCCATTATCGCGGCACGCTCGACGACGGCACGCAGTTCGATAGCTCCTACGATCGCGGCGAGCCGCTGGAGTTCACCTGCGGCGCCGGCCAGATGATCAAGGGCTTCGACGCCGCTGTTGTCGACATGCAGGTGGGCGAGAAGAAGACCGTGCACATTCCTGCTGCCGATGCCTACGGCGAGCACAATCCCGAGATGGTTCTGACCTTCCCGGCCGAGCAGGTTCCCAACATCGAGCAGATCGAGAAGGGCATGAAGCTCTTCCTGTCCACGCCGAGCGGTATGCCCGTCCCCGCCGTCGTCATTGACGTGACGCCCGAGGCTGTGACGCTCGATGCCAACCACGAGCTTGCCGGCAAGGATCTCAACTTCGATATCGAGCTCGTCGAGGTCGAGGATTAGGCTATGCCTGCAAATCTGGTTTCGACAACGTGCCTCGGAAATCTCAACGACCCGTCCTATGAGCTTTTGCTTCGCCGGGAGCTGGGCGGTGTCTTTGAGGTCGATGAGCTACTGCTCGATTGGGACCAGGCTGATGTATGCGCGTTTGCGGGCGTGACGGAGCTGGGGCGCACGATCGATGTTCGGCCGGATGCTACCGACGGTGGTCGTCTTGCCGACGGCGACGTGCTCGCCATTGACCGTTCGGGCGTGGTGCCCGTGGCGGTTGTCGTGCGCCTGCGCAGCGCCGAGGTTTATTTGGTCGAAGTCGACCGCATGGATCCGATTGCGCTCGCGCATGCGTGCTGGGAGATCGGCAATATGCATACGCCACTTTTCCGAGGCGACTCGGACGAGCATACCGTGCGCATGTATACGCCGGTGCAGCCTGTTTTGGGCCGCATGCTCCGGGGTATCGAGGGCGTTCGCCTCTCGGTGGTCACGCGCGAGCTCGATGCCAGCCGGCGCTTTGCGTCGAGTGCGGCGGAGGTCGTCGTGAGCATGGCTCCCGACTTTACGATCGTAAAGAAGGCGCGCGGTTAACGTGCGTATGAGTAAGACGGACTTTGAGAGGCAACTATTCAAAGTCCGTCTTACTGTTGATGAGGTGCTTTGGGGGGAAAGCATATGGGTCTTGAGGGAATCAAGCTGATTGCATGCGATTTGGACGGCACGTTGCTGCATCCGGGGGAGCGCGAGCCGCGTTCCGAGGCCTTTGAGCTTATCGATGAGCTGCATCGTCGCGGTATCGTGTTTATGCCGGCGAGCGGCCGTCAATATGCGAGCTTGCGCCACCTGTTTGCCCCGGTGGCCGATGAGCTCGCCTATGTATGCGAAAACGGAGCCCTGGTGATGAGCGAGGGACGTGCCGTTGTCAAGCGTTCCATGGAGCGCAGCCTTGCTATGGATATCGCGAATGCCGTGGTTGCGTATCCCCATGCCGACGTGACCCTTTCGTGTGAGGGACACCTCTACACCATGAGCGGCAACGATGCGTTCGTCGACCATTTGCGCTATGAGGTCCACTGCGATGTGGCAGTGGTCGACCGCCCCGAGGACATCGACGAGGACGTCATTAAGATTGCCTTCCAGACGCCCGAGGTGAATCAGCCGGCGGCCCTGGAGTATTTCGAGCACTTCTTTAGCGACCGTGTCGACGTGATGACGTCGGGAACCGAATGGACGGACTTTATCGGCTTTGATTCGGGTAAGGGTTCCGCGCTTGCCGATTACGGTCGTGCCTTGGGTATTTCGCCCGATGAGATGATGGCGTTTGGCGACAATGAGAACGATCGCGATATGCTCAACGTCGTGGGCCATCCCTATCTGATGGAGAGCTGCAATCCCTCTATGCGTGGCATCAACGACCGCGTCCGCTACGTGCGCACGGTCGAAGAAGAGCTGCGTCGTCTACTTGCTGAGTAGACATTTGGGACATGTCTAGAAATCTACTTTTTGCTGCAGAGTGCGGAAAGGTGGATTTTAAGGCATGTCCCAAACATCTATCGGCAGTCGGGGCAGAGATCCTCGAAGATGGTGTAGTGCGACGTGACGTGCCAGCCGATTTGCTCGGACGCCTTGGCGTCGAGCTGGGCATCGAAGGGGAGCGGTACGTCGATGACGCGGCTGCACGAGGTGCAGATGATATGCGCATGCGGCTCGATCGTGCGATCGAAGCGGCTACCGCCCGGCGTCTTGATGGAGAGGATCTCGCCGGCGTCGGCCAAGAGATTGAGATTGCGGTAGACCGTACCGCGGCTGATTTTGTCATCCTGCGCGCGCACGACGTTGTAGATTTCGTCGGCGGTGGGATGGTTATAGCTTTGGCGCACGGCGTCAAGAACCAGCTTTCGCTGCTTGGTATTCCTTCTTTGCACCGCCATGCGCCTCGCCTCTTTTCTATTAACGGTCGTAGGTAAATGATACCGTATTTAGCACACAATACTAATAATGAGGACTGAAACCGTCTTCATTGCCAAGTGGGGCTCGGGTCTGGGCGTCTACGAGGCGAAAACGCGTTCCCATGCGCTCGTAGGAGGCATGGAGCGCCTCGAGATGAGATAGGATGCTTGCCGGAGCTCCCTGTATCTCCATCTCGACTGAGCCGTCTTCCATGTTACGCACCCAGCCGGTGAGGGAGCGTGCCTGCGCGAGGTTGGCGTTGGTAAAGCGAAAGCCAACGCCTTGGACTTGCCCCGCCCAGCGCAGGAAATAGCGCAGGGGAGTGTCTTGAGTGGCCCCGTCGCTTGCGAGCACAGTAAGCCTGCGGAGCAGCTCGAGCTCGACGTTTGATGGTTTTTGAGGTTCTCGACTGCCGCCGGTGACGCTGGAGAAGAACGTATCGAAGAGGCCCATCGCTATGCCTGTTTGCCTGCGTCGGCCGGGAAGGTAATGCCGGCCTGCTGGCGCACGGCATCCATGATGCGCAGTGAGACGAGCGTGACATCGCGGTAGTGGCCAAGCTCGTGGCGTCCCGCCGGGGTCTCCCAAATCTCTTCCTTAACGTTATCGATGCCGCAGATGGCGGTGATAAAGTCTGTGAGTTCGTATTCCATAGTGTTGCTCGATTTGGGCAGGTCGAGCACGCGGCCGTTCTCGTCCTGTTCGCGCGGTGCCTCGGTCGCCGAGCCGCGTACGACTTCGCCGCGATAGTCGATGCGGACGTTGCGGGGCGTGGACAGATGGTCGATCTGGATAGTGCCGTGCTCGCCTTCGATCTGCGAGGGCAGCAGGTCATTCGTAATTTTGGAGTGCGCGAGCTCGACGGAGATACGGCCACCGCCGTAGCTGGCGAGGATGGAACCGCAGCCATCGATGGGGCCGTGCGTGAGCTGTCGCGTGGTGGGGTCGAGCAGAGTAGTCATACTCGTAAGGCCGGAGGGCATGCCGAAAATCTCGACCATGGGCTCGACGGTGTAGACGCCAATGTCCATGAGGGAACCCGATGCCATATTGCAGTCGAAGATATTGGTGGCGCGTCCCGCGAGAATCTCGTTGTAGCGCGAGGAATACTTGCCAAAGCGCAATTAGCCGCCGCCGATGGGGGCGATCTCGCCCAGAGCGTCCTC
>CALLST010000341.1:0-1555 GCA_938011875.1 uncultured Collinsella sp.
TACGCCGCAGACTGAACGCCCAGCGGCAAGCCGCACGAAAGCATGCTCTTGCAGATACCGGGGTCAATACCGAGCTTGGAAAGCGAGAGACGCCACGCCCCCGGAGCGCGCATCATGCGGATCACAATCATCGTGGCATTGGTGCAGATAGTCAGCGCCACCGCGATGCCGCAGCCCAGCGCTTCCATGTGCAGCACGGCGACAAAGAGAATGTCGAGTGCCACGTTGACGAAGCAGCCGGAGGCAATAATGACCGCCGGACCGCGCGTGTCGCCCACGGCGCGCAACAGAGCCGTCCCCATATTGAGCAGCAGCGCCGCAACCATGGCGGCAAAATAGCAACGGGCATAGGCCACGCCCTCGGCCAATAGTTCATGCGGCGTGTTCATAAACACCAGCATGGGCTCAACGAACACTATGCCAAGAATCGAGAAAACGATACCGCCCACCAGCGCGAGTGTCATGGCCGTATGGACCGATTGGCTCAGGCGCTCATCATCGTGCTGACCAAAAAACTGGCCCGTAATGACCGCACAGCCAGCACCCACGCCGACGCAAAAACCAATGCAGAGCTCTGTAAGCACCATCGTGGCCTGACTGCCACCCAGCGCGAGCTTGCCGCCAAACTGACCGACGATATAGGTACCGATAAGCGTGTAAGCCTGCTGAAAAAACGAACTAAAGAAGATGGGAACGCACAGCGACAGCAGCTGCTGCCAAATGACACCCTGCGTTACATCGATAGCCGTAGATTTCTTAGCCACACGCCCTCCCCACCAGCGTACGTCAAACAACAAAACGGCAATTTAAGACCAAAGCCAATACCAGCTTAGCACCGACCGACGTCGGCCGAAACGCCCCGAACCAGAGCCCGGTGCTAACTATCTGCCTAGTGATACAGCCCCGGCTGGTAGTGGTACTCGTTGCTCACATGCGGGCACAGCTGCCAAAAGGCGACGGCACTCGCCGCGGCCACGTTGAGTGAATCGACCCCGTGCGCCATCGGAATGCGCACCGCGTGGTCGCAGCCTGCAATGGTCTTGGCGCCCAGGCCAGCACCCTCGGTACCCATAAAAATCGCCAAGCGGTCAATCTTCTGCAGCGCGGGGTCGTCCAGTGACACCGAATCATCCGTCAACGCCATAGCGGCACACGAAAAGCCGGCATCGTGTAGCGCCGCCAGCCCATCATGCGGCCATACGCGCGCTTCGCTGCCAATGCGTGTCCAGGGCACCTGGAACACCGTGCCCATGCTCACGCGGGCCGAGCGACGATACAGCGGATCGCAGCACGTCGGGCTGACCAAAATACCGTCAACGTTCAGCGCAGCCGCCGAGCGGAAAATCGCGCCGACGTTGGTGTGGTCGACAATGCCCTCGAGCACGCACACGCGCACCGGGCGCTCCCCCGCCGCTTCGACGACGCCACCCAGGAACTCGGCTACCGGAATCTGGCGTGGACGACGGAATGCCGCGAGCGCGCCGCGCGTCACGTTAAAGCCCGTTAGCTGCTCCATAAGCTCCATCGAGGCCACAAAAACGGGAACCGGGCCCGC
>CALLST010000342.1:0-2911 GCA_938011875.1 uncultured Collinsella sp.
AGAATGCCCTCGACCTCGGGATGCCCCGGCTCACCCACGACCACCACGTGGTAGCCCTCGCGCACCAGGCGCTCGGCTGCCACGTGAACCTTCTTGACGTAAGGGCAGGTGGCGTCGATGACGTTAAGGCCACGCTCGCGAGCGGCATCGATCACCTGCGGCACCACTCCGTGCGCGCGAATGATTACGGTGCCCGATGCGGCGTCGTCCAGGTTCTCGGCCAGGCCAACGCCTGCCTCAGCAAGCTCGCGCACCACGATGGGGTTATGGATGAGCGGACCCAAGGTATGGACCTGAGTGCACTCCCCTGCCTGCGGCGCAGCGGCCAGCGCCATATCGAGCGCACGCTGTACGCCGTAGCAGGTGCCGGCGTGGGCAGCGATTTCGATAGTGGGGGCGTCTGCCTTGCCGGGCACAGCCTCGGCGGTGTTCATGACTTCCTCGTCCATGGCTAGAACCTGCCCGGGTGCTCGGCGCACAGGTCGTCGCGCATAGCGTAGACGCGGTTCATGGCCTCGGACTCAAACCATGCCAGGCGCTCCTTGCGCTTGAGCTCGGCCGGTGCATCGGATAGCGAGATGGCCTTGCCGGCACGGATCCAGCACTTTTTAGGGCGCATGAGCTTTTTGCCCGCAGGCGTAATATCGGACCAGCCACAGATGGCGAGCGGGTTGACGGGCGCCTTGCCCATCTGGGCGATGAGCGCAAAACCGCCGTGGACCTCGGGCTTGATCTCGCGCGAGCGGATGCGCGTGCCCTCGGGGAAGATCAGGACGTCCTCGCCACGCTGCAGCGCATGCTGAGCGGCGCGCAGGCACTTCATATCGGCAGTACCACGCTCCACGGGGATGCCGCCAACGCGGCTAAAGGCCCAGCGCACAATCTTGCTCTTGGCGAACTCGGACTTAAAGATGGGACGAATGCGGCGGCCCCCAAAGAACAACGCCGTCTCAACGGCCAGGAGCTCGGCCATCGAGGTGTGGTTGCAGATGACCACGCTGCCGCGGCCTTCCTGGCGCTCAAACAGCAGGTCAGCGTCCTCGACCTTCCAGCGCCACATGAGTTTGGAGAAGGCCCAAAGGATGGCCATGACTACGACGACGGTGCCGCGGATGAGCGCTGGGAACTCTGCATAGGGGGCGTTGTAATAGTCCTCGGGCGTCTGCTTAAACAGGCGCATGGGCTACCTCCTTTGGTTGATGAGGTCCTCGATAATGCGGACGACCTCATCGATGGAGTGGGCGGTGGAGTCGACGTGCACCGCGTCCTCGGCGGGCACGAGCGGCGCGACCTCGCGGCTGCTGTCGAGCTTGTCGCGCTGCTTAAGGGCGTCGAGGGTCTCGTCGACCTCGGCCTCGAGCTGCTCGGACGTGAGCGGCTGGGCATCGTTTTGGTGGCGCTGAAGCACGCGGCGGCGGGCACGCTCACGCGGGTCGGCGGTCAGGAACACCTTGACCTGCGCGTTGGGGAACACGACGGTGCCGATGTCGCGACCCTCGGCCACGATATCGCGGTCCTCGGCGGCACGACGCTGATGGATGAGCATGGCGGCGCGCACGCCCGGATAGGCCGAGACCTTGGACACGTTGGCGTCGACCTGCGGGGTGCGGATGGCGGCCGAAGCGTCCTGGCCGTCAATGGTCAGGCGAGTATCCTCGCCGGTGCCGTTGGTAAAGCGAATCTCGATCTGCTCGGCGAGGGCGTCGATGGCCGTCTCGTCGTCCAGATCGATGCCGCGGTCGAGCGCGGCGAAGGTGACGGCGCGATACATGGCGCCCGTGTCGAGCTTGTTAAAGCCAAGCTGACGGGCGATCTCCTTAGCGATGGTGGACTTGCCGGAACCGGCGGGGCCGTCGATGGCGACGATCATGCAATGCTTCCTTTCGATGGGTGACGTGCTGGTATGGTTCGCGGGCTTTGGGGCGCGGCGGGTTGCCTAGCCCGTGTAGCGCTCGCGGTAGGTGTTGCGCTTGGGTGCAGAGCCGTGGCTGCCGTGGTGACGCGTGCGGGAAGCGGGGTTGGCCGCTGTCGCGTTGGGGTTGCCCCGCTTGGCGCCCGCCTGCTTGGGCGGGATACCACCGGCCTTGAGGATCTGTACCTCGCGGTCGGTGAGCTCGCGCCACGAGCCTTTGGCCACGTCCTTGAGCTCGAGGCCGGCAAAGTTACAGCGGTGTAGGCGGATCACCGGATGGTGGATCTTGCTCAGCATGCGCTTGACCTGGTTCTTGCGGCCCTCGCGGATGATAACTTCCACGGCGGTGGTGCCGGGCTTAACGCCTTGCGGAGCTACGGCCTCGGCCTCGCGCGCGTTAATGACGCGGCAGATCGCCGGTTGGCATAGGCCATCGTCGAGCTCGATGCCGCGGCGCAGCGGCGTGAGGTCGTGGTCGGACAGCTGACCGTCGACGAGCGCCTGGTAGGTCTTGTAGACGTGCTTACTGGGGTGCAGCAGGTCCTGCGACAGGTCGCCGTCGGTGGTAAAGAGCAAAAGGCCCGTGGTGTCGCGGTCTAGGCGGCCCACCGGGAAGAGCCCCGGAAAGCGGTCACGCGGGACCAGATCGGCCACGCAAGGGCGCTCCTGCGGATCGCTCATGGTGGTGAGGTAGCCGGTCGGTTTGTAGAGCATCAGGTACACGGCGCCCTGGTTGAGCTTGACGGGCATGCCGTCGACCTCGATATGGTCGCGGTCGACATCGACCTTGGTGCCCAGTTCGGTCGCGACCTGGCCGTTGACGGTCACGCGGCCGGCGGTCATCAGGTCCTCCGACCCGCGGCGGCTCGCCACGCCCGCGCGCGCCAAAAAGCGCTGCAGGCGCATGGTATGCGGGTAGACGGGCTGGGCGTCGGTTGCGGGTACTGCGTTGCCCATGGCGCGCGTCTCCCGTGCTTCGTTAGTCCTCGTCATGCAAAT
>CALLST010000343.1:0-8405 GCA_938011875.1 uncultured Collinsella sp.
CAATGAAGTGCCCCCGTTCTGCTCCTTCGGAGCTACGAACGGGGGCACTTCTGGTCTGCGGAATGTTTTCAAAACCAAGCCCGGCCCCGGCCTGCGGTAACGTTGCTGGCGGTTCTTGGGCATCGCTTGCTGGTGGGGTTCCTTGTCTGAGTTGGACTTAGTTGGTGGGACCACTCATCTCGGTCGCTGTCCCGCGCCGTTCCGGCGCGGGAGGCGCGCCGCTGCGGGAGTGCTAGTCGGTCATTATTGGCGCCGAAGCACCGTCCCGTCCCAGCATCGCCCTCAGCTTCTCGAAGCTTTCCTCGCTTAGGCAGTGCTCCATGTGGCAGCCCTCTTGCGACGCGACCTCAGCCGAAACACCCGCATCCTCCAGCAGCCCCACGAAAAAGCAGTGACGCTCCCACATTTGACGAGCGACCTCCAGACCACGCTCCGTCAGATGAACATCTCGCTTGCCCATTTCGACGTAGCCGTTGTTCTCCAACGTCGCCATAGCTTTTGAAACGCTTGCCTTAGTTACGCCAAGGTACTCTGCAACATCAATCGAGCGCACGATGCCCTGACGTTGCGACAGAACGTAGATCGATTCGAGATAGTCTTCTCCGGATTCACGCAGGGCCATGGGCCGCCTTTCGCGATGGCTTCTAGTTAGCCTTTGGATACTTTTGCTTGATTTACTTTACCGCAAAAGTTGCCCATGTCTTACTACTTTGCCTAAAAGTTAGCCGCGTTTCACAAAACGTGCGGGACGAAAACAAAATGGGGACGCCCCGCAAGGAATGTCCCCAGGTGCCAGGTGCCGGCCCGCAGCTACACGAGTCCAAAGTGCTTCGCAGCGTTGTAGATGCCGTCGTCGTCTACGGCGGTCGTTACGTAGGTCGCCGCGGCCTTCACGGTATCCTGCGCGTTGCCCATGGCCACACTTGTGCCCACGGCCGAGAACATCGACAGGTCGTTCTCGCCGTCGCCAAAGGCAATCGCCTCGCTCGCGTCGATACCAAGCCGCTCGAGCGTCGCCGCCACGCCCAGGTCCTTGCCGCCGTTAGCGGGAATAATGTCGCAGAACAGGTCGCACCAGCGCGTGGTGAGCGAATGCGACACGGCGTCGGTCACGATATGTTCGTCGGCCGGGTCCACAAAGGCGCAGAACTGGTAGACCGGTGCGTCAAAGGCGTGCTCAAACGGCTCCTCGTGGTAGACGATTCCCGCGTTGTTGCCGGCCGCCACCACGCGCTCGGACAGGCGGTTCACAAACGAGTTCTCGCCCTGCATGCACAGCGAGTCGTAGCGCCCCTGAGCCACCTGGTCCACGATCACCGCAACATCGTCCGGATCGATCGGGCAGCTGCGGTAAACACCACTGGCATCAAAGCAATGCTGACCCGAAAGCGTAATGTACGCATCCCAGCCCAGGTCGAACAGCCAGTCCGGCATCTGGTAGGTCGGACGGCCCGTAGCGATCACGCACGCAATCCCCTGCTCGTGAAAGCTATCGAGCACCTGCTGCGCCGACGCCGGAATCCGGTGGGTCTTAAAGCTCAGCAGCGTGCCGTCGATATCGAAAAATGCGGCCTTGATCATCCTCGTCTACTCCTCGCCCTCGAGCTTTTCGCTCGCCTCGAGCCACGCCATCTCCAGCTCGTCCATGGCGGCGTGAGCCTCGTCGATCTTTGCCTGCTGCTCGCCCAGCGCCGTGTAGTTGGTGGGGTTGACCTGGGCCATCGCGGCCTCGGCCTCCTCCACGCGGGCGCGCTGCGTCTCCATCTTGCGCTCGAGCGAGCTCACCTCGCGGCGGAGCTTCTGGCGCTCGGCGTTGGACAGGCCGTTGGGCTGACCGCTCGACTTGGGCTTTTCGGCCGCAGCTGCCGCGGCACCGGTGTCGAACGTGCCGGTCTTGGCGCTCGGCGCGCCCACGGGCTCGCCCTCGGCGGTAGCGTTGCACAGGCGCAGGTACTGGTCCACGCCACCGGGCATATGCGTCAGGTGGCCGTCGAGCAGCGCCCACTGCTGGTCGGTCACGCGCTCCATCAAAAAGCGGTCGTGCGTCACCAGGATCAGCGTGCCGGGCCAGCCGTCCAGCAGGTCCTCGACAATCGCGAGCATGTCGGTATCCAGGTCGTTGCCCGGCTCGTCCAGGATGAGCACGTTGGGCTCGTCCAGAATCGTCAGCAACAGCGACAGGCGACGGCGCTGGCCGCCCGAAAGATCGCCGATGCGGCTCCAGAGCTGCTGCGTCGTAAAGCCCAGGCGCTCGCAGAGCTTCTCGGGCGAAGTCTCCTTACCGTCGATGACGTAGTACTTCTTATAGTTGCCGAGCACCTCGCGGATCGTGTCGCCCATGTAGGGTTCGAGCTCCTCGAGCTGCTGCGACAGCACGCCAAAGCGCACTGTCTGGCCAATCTTCACGCGGCCGCGCGTGGGCTCAATCTTGCCCTGGATCACGTCGAGCAGCGTCGACTTGCCGGCACCGTTCTCGCCCAGCAGGCCATAGCGGTCGCCCGCACCAATGAGCCAGGTCACGTCGGAGAGTACCTGCTTGGGCGCGCCGTCGGTATCAGCATAGCCGGCGTCCACGTCGACCACATCGATAACCTGCTTGCCCAGGCGGCTCACGGCCAGGCGCTTGAGCTCCAGCTCGTCACGCACGGGCGGCACGTCGGCGATCAGCTCACGAGCGGCATCCACGCGAAACTTGGGCTTGGTGGAGCGCGCCTGGGCACCGCGGCTCAGCCACGCGAGCTCCTTGCGCGCCATGTTGCGACGGCGCTCCTCAGTGACGGCGGCCATGCGATCGCGCTCCACGCGCTGCAGGATATATGCGGAGTAACCGCCCTCGAAGGGATCGACCTGGCCGTCGTGGACCTCCCACATGCTGGTGCAGACCTCGTCCAAGAACCAGCGGTCGTGCGTGACCACGAGCATGGCACCCTGGCCGCGCTGCCAGCGGGCCTTTAAGTGACGCGCAAGCCAGTTGATGGTGCGCATGTCCAGGTGGTTGGTGGGCTCGTCGAGCATAAGCACGTCGTAGTCGCCGATCAGCAGGCGCGCAAGGTCCACGCGACGGCGCTGGCCGCCCGAAAGCTCGCCCACCGTGCCCTCCCAGGGCACATCGCTGATGAGGCCGGCGAGGATCTGGCGCGTGCGGGGGCTCGACGCCCACTCGTACTCGGGGGCGTCGCCCACAACGGCATGATGCACGGTATCAGTATCGACCAGGTTGTCCTTTTGGCCGAGCAGACCGATCGTCGTGCCGCGGCGGTGCGTCACGCGTCCGTCGTCGGGCTCCAGCGTGCCGGCGAGCACGCTCAGCAGCGTCGACTTGCCGTCGCCGTTTTTACCGACAATACCAATGCGGTCGCCCTCGCCCACGCCGAGCGTCACGCTATCGAAAATATGCTTGGTGGGAAACTCTAGGCTGACGGAATCGCATCCCAAAAGAATCGCCATATGCCCTGCTCCTTCGTAGAAATTCAACGTTGTCCATGATAGCAGCGAGCCCCACCCCAAACCACCACGAAGGCGCCTGTCCCCTTTGTGGTGGTCGTTTCGGTCGCAGAGTAAAAGGCGGGCCATCTCCCACAAGAGATGACCCGCTTCTCCAATCAGTCCCGCGGCAACCGTGGCCGCCGCGGGCCTCAAGCATGTCCCGGACTAGGAGAACATGCCGGTGAGGTAATCATTCAGCCGCTTATCCTTGGGCCGTTGGAAAATCTCGTCAGTCTCGTCGTACTCGACCATATCGCCCATGTAGAAGAACGCCGTGCGGTTGGACACGCGCGACGCCTGCTCCATGTTGTGCGTCACGATGACTATGGCGCGGTCGGCAACGATCGACGACATAAGGTCCTCGATCGCCAACGTCGAGATGGGGTCGAGCGCCGAGCAGGGCTCGTCAAACAGGATCACGTCGGGGTTGAGCGCCAGCGTGCGCGCGATGCACAGGCGCTGCTGCTGACCGCCCGAAAGCGCATAGGCGCTCTTGTCGAGCTTGTCCTTGACCTCGTCCCACAGCGCCGCGCCGCGTAAGCTTTCCTCGACCATGCGGTCGAGCTCGTCACGGTCGGTGATGCCGTGGCGCTTGGGCGCAAACGTGATGTTGTCGCGAATGGACTTGCGGAACGGGTTGGGCTGCTGGAACACCATGCCAATGGAACGGCGCAGCTCGTAGGTGTTTTCGGTCTTGGTGTTCACGTTGCGCCCGCGATAGTTGATCTCGCCCTCCACGCGGCAGCCGCGAATCTCGCGATTCATGAGGTTGAGGCTACGCAAGAAGGTCGACTTACCGCAGCCCGAAGGCCCGATGAGCGCCGTGATCTCGCCCTTGTGAAAGTCGAGCGACGTGTCGTGCAGGGCATGGTGGTCGCCATAGTACACGTTGACGTCCTTGGTGGAGAGCACGACCTCGTCGCTCACGGCCTTGCCGCTCACGCGCACGCGCTTCTCGCTCTCCCCCACACTCGATAGAAAGTCCTGGGTGTCGGACGCGGCCGCTTCGGTTGCGGGCGTTGTATTCATCTCGCTCATTCGGCCGTCATCCTCCTTGCCAGTTGCTTGCCCACAATGCGGGCGATTACGTTAAACAGCAGCACGCAAATCATCAGCAGTGCCGCGGTACCCCAAACGATCTGCTGGGCCTCGGGGCTGCCTTCGCCATAGATCTTGTAGATGTGCACGGCGAGCGACTCGCCGGGGCGGAACACGTTCCAGGCGCAAGTAGGGCTCGACAGGTTAAGGCTCAAGAAGTTGAGGCGAACCGGCGAGCTCATGCCCGAGGTAAAGAGCAGCGCCGCGGCCTCGCCAAAGACGCGGCCGGCCGAAAGCACGATGCCGGTCACGATAGCGGGCATGGCCTCGGGAATCAGGATGTGCAGCATGGCCTCCCAGCGGGTGAGGCCCATGGCCAGGCACGCATCGCGCTGGGCCTGCGGCACGTCCTCGAGCGCCTGCTGGATCACGCGCACCAGGATGGGGATGTTGAACATGGTGAGCGCGACGGCGCCGGAGATGATGGAGTACTTCCAGCCCAGCTGCACCGAGAACACCAGAAAGCCGAACATGCCGACGACGATGGAAGGCAACGAGGACAGCGTCTCGATGGCGGTGGAGGCAATGTCGCGGACGGGTCCGTCGGGTGCGTACTCAACCAAAAAGACCGCGCCACCCAGGCTGATGGGCACCGAGATGATCAGGGTGATCAGCAGCAGGTAGAACGAGTCGAACAGCTGGTAGAGCACGCCGCCCTGCGTTCCGTTGGCGCGCGACGGCTCTGTGAGAAAGCCCGGCTGGAACAGCGTCGAGATGCCCTCGAACAGGATATAGGCCACCATGGAGATGACGATGAGCATGACGATGGCGACGATCGCCGTCAGCACGCCCGTGGCGATGCGATCCTGCTTTTGGACACGCCCGAGCCTCGCCTCGTCGATGTGGATGCGCGTGCTAGCCACGAGCCTTCGCCCCCTTGCGGCCAATGAGATGGATGATCAGGATGAAGATGAGGCTCATGCCCATCAGCAGCAGACCGAGTGCCCACAGGACGTCGTCCTGGGCCGAGCCCTCGGCGTAGACCGCCATGGACGTGGTGAGCGTGGTGGTGATGGTGGACGCCGGCGACAGCAGCGACGTCGGCATGGCCTCGATGCCGCCGATAACCATGCGCACGGCGAGCGTCTCGCCAAAGGCGCGGGTCATACCCAGGATGACCGCAGTCATGAGCGACGGCATGGCGGACTTGAGCACCACGTGCCAGATGGTCTGCCAGCGGGTGTAGCCCAGCGCGAGCGAGCCCTGACGGTAGCTGTCGGGCACAGCGCGCAGGCCATCGACCGAAAGCGTGGTCATGGTCGGCAGGATCATGACGGCCAGCACGATGGCGCCGGGCAAGATGCCCAGGCCCGTGCTCACGTGGAAAACGCTCTTCATAAGACCGACGACCACGTGACAGCCGATCAGGCCAAAGACGACCGAGGGAATGCCGGTCAAAAGCTCAATAAGCGGCTGAAAGATCTTGGAACCAAACTTAGGGCTAATCTCGACCGCAAAGATGGCAGAGCCGATGGCGATGGGCAGCGCGATGAGCGTGGAGAGCACCATGACCGCAAACGAGGTGACGATCAGGGGCAGGGCGCCGGTGTAGGGCAGGCCGCTTTCGGCTGTGTTGGCCAGGTCCCACTTGGTGCCGGTGAAGAACTCGACGACCGAAACGCCGTCCTTGAGAAAAGCCGAGAGGCCCTTTTGGGCGACCATAAAGATGAGCGCGGCAACGACAAGCGTCACGAGCGCAACGCACGCGCCCGTGACGCCCAGGCCCACGTTCTCAAGGTCGCGCTTTGGCAGCTGTTTTGCCATTGCAAACCTTTCCGGGGCGATTACTTATTTAGCGGAGACCTTGCCGCTGGCGTCCTTGACGACCTTCATGGCAGAGACGGGGATAAAGCCCTGCTCCTCGACGAGCTTGCCCTGGACGTCATCGGAAAGCATGAACTCCAGGAAGGCCTTGGTGGCCTCGTCGGCATCCTTAGCGCAGTACATGTGCTCGGTAGCCCAGATCTTGAAGGAGTCGTCGGTGACATTCTTGCTCTTGGGCTCGACGCCCTCGACCTTGATGGCGTTGAACTTGGAGTCATCAAAGTGCGAGAAGTCGAGGTAGGAGATGGCGTTGTCGGTACTGCCCATCTGAGTCTGGACATCGCCGGACTTGTCGAGTTCGGCGTCGCCCTTAAAGTCGACGGCCTCGTCGCCAAAAACGGCGGCCTCGAAGGTGGCACGGGTGCCAGAGCCAGCCTTGCGGTTGAGAACGACGATCTTGGCGTCGTCGCCGCCGACCTCCTTCCAGTTGGTGATCTGGCCGGAGAAGATGCCCTTGAGCTGCTCGAGGGACAGGTCGTCGACCGTCACGTTCTTGGAAACGACGGGGCCCATGCCCACGACGGCAACCTCGTGGTCGACGAGGTTCTTGACCTGGTCGGCCTCGAGCTTGGTCTCGGCGAAGACGTCGGAGTTACCGATGGTAACGGTGCCGGCGGCGACAGCGGTCAGGCCCTTGCCCGAACCGTTGCCCGAACCGGAGACGGAGACGTCGGGGTTGGCATCCATGAACTTCTCGGCAGCGGCCTCGACGAGAGCCTGGAACGAAGAGGCACCGTCGTAAGTCACCTCGCCGGAGACGGACTCGGCAGCAGCGGCGCTACCCTTGTCGGCGGCATCGGATGCGCCGGAGCCGCCGCAACCAACGAGACCGAGACCGACGATGCTGGCAAAACCACCAGCGAGGCCGAGGAACTGACGACGAGAATAAGCCTGATCGAGCATGATCTTCCTTTCATACATGCGACTCGCGGGCACCCCACCCGCTTTGCTGTTTGGAAAGATACGGCCCCGACCGGGCAGCGTCCGCGCCAACTACGGTTTCTTACGGGCATTTGATAGACCCTTACCGCAAGCTCTGCCCAGCCTTTACAAACGGATAACAAACCCGCCACCAAGCATGACCCGCCTTTTACACCAATAAAAACAAAGTTGCGGTGAAATAGTTCCTGCTTGGCCATCAAATGGCCCATTCTAGGAACTATTCCACCGCAACTTAGATTGGGAAACCGCGAGACCTTAAAGCTCTAATTCATTCAAACGGAGGATCGCAACAATATAGATCTTGAGCGCCTGCTTGAGCTGTTCCTCGTTGGCGCACTCGTTGGGGCCGTGCATCTGGCCGCCCCACGAGGGCAGCTCCAGGCCGGTCTCCTCGGGGCCAAACGAGACGGCGCGGGCAAAGTTGCGCGCGTACGTGCCGCCGCCCATGGCAAAGGGTTCAGCATGCTTGCCGGTGAACTCGTTATAGGTATCGATAAGCGCCTTCACGGCCGGATCGTCGGCAGAGACCGAGAACGGCACCTTCGCACGACCCACACGGCACGTCACGCCAAAACGGCCCACGAGCGGATCGAGCTGCTCGCGGATGGTATCGGCACTCGTGCTGTCGGGGAAGCGCACGTCGATGACCTGCTCAATATGGCCATCCGCCACGCGGCTGACGCCAGCGTTGCAGGTCAGCGGGCCAAACGCCGGACTCGTCGCATCGATACCCAGGCCGCGGCCATAGGCGTCCGCATGCACAAAGGCCAAAAACTTGACAAACTCGTGCTCGGCGGGCGTCAACAGGCGCTTGTCACGGGCGCCAAACGCGTCCTCGGCCTCGCGCAGATACGCCACGATCAGGCCGACAGCGTTGATAGTGCCCTCAGGCATCGAGGCATGACCGCCAATGCCGTGGGCAAAAATCTGCGCATGCCCGTTATCGAGTGTCGTGATCTCAAGGCGATCGGCGTTCTCGACCGGCGCCGGCAGCTCATCGGCGGCAATCGCGAGCTCGCAGATGGACTGCGACGGAATGGCATTGCTCGCCTCGG
>CALLST010000344.1:0-2512 GCA_938011875.1 uncultured Collinsella sp.
GACCAAGTTGCTCCAGGCTGTCCGCAAGCTGGACAACGTGCAGATTCTCGAACACGTTGCCATGACCGACATCCTGACCGCCGAGCGCGATGACGCCACGGTGTGCACCGGCGTCGTCGCCGTCGCCGTGGATGAGGACAACTCGGTTCGTCCCGCCGACGAGCTGGCAAACGCCGCCGAGGGCGTGCATGCCGGCGAGCCGTTTAAGATCCATGCCCGCCACACGCTGTGGGCTACGGGCGGTATCGGCGGCGTGTACGACCATTCGACTAACTACCCGCAGCTCACGGGCGATGCCTGCTACATCGCGCAGGAGCATGGCATTAAGATGGAGCACCTGGACTACGTGCAGATCCACCCCACGGGTCTGTTCTCGCCGCAGCCGGGCCGCACGTTCCTAATCAGCGAAAGCTGCCGCGGCGAGGGCGCGATTCTGCTCAATGCCGCTGGCGAGCGTTTTACCGACGAGTTGCAGCCGCGCGACGTGGTCGCCGCCGCCATCCGCGAGCAGATGAAGCAGGACGGCACCGAGCACGAGTGGCTGAGCTTTGCCCCCGTCGAGCGCGACGTGGTGACCGGGCACTTTGCCAATATCCGCGCGCGCTGCCTGGAGGATGGCCGCGACATCCTGGACGAGCCCATTCCCGTCACACCCACGCAGCACTACTTTATGGGCGGCGTATGGGTCGACAAGGACGGCCGCACCTCGATGCCCGAGCTCTACGCCGCGGGCGAGACGGCTTGCAATGGCGTTCACGGCAAGAACCGCCTGGCTTCTAACAGCCTGCTCGAGTCTCTGGTTTGGGGCCGCCGCGCCGCGTGGCACATGCGCACCGGCAAGTCGCTGGCCGTGGAGCAGACCGGTGAGCCCGCGCTTGACGGGCGTCACCGCGCCCTGAGCGCCGACACCCTGGCAATCGATGATCTGGCCCGTGCCGCCGGCACGCAGGCCGTGGAGGAGTAGACCATGAATCCCATTACCATGAAGCTCGTCGTCGATGATTTGATTTTGCAGGCTTTGCGCGAAGACATCACGTTTGAGGACGTGAGTACGGCGAGCGTGTGCCCCACGGCGCGCCCCGCTACCGTTGAGCTCATCGCCAAGGCCGACGGCATTATCGCCGGCCTGGACGTATTCGCCCGCACCTTTGAGCTGCTGGATCCGCAGAGCTCGGTGCTGTTTGATGTTGCCGACGGTGACGAGGTGCACGCTGGCGATCACGTGGGCCAGGTGCGCGGAGACGCGCGCGTGCTGCTTTCGGGCGAGCGTGTGGCGCTCAACTACCTGCAGCGCATGAGCGGTATCGCTACTTACACGCATCGGATGGCGGCTGCGCTCGAGGGCACCAAGACCGTGCTTGTCGACACACGCAAGACCACGCCGGGCATGCGCGTCTTCGAGAAAGCCGCGGTCGAGATCGGCGGCGGCAGCAATCACCGTTACAACCTGTCGACGGCCGTTATGCTCAAGGACAACCACATTGACGCTGCCGGTGGCGTGGCACGCGCGATTGAGATGGCGCGCGCCCATGCGTCGTTTACCACGACGGTCGAGATTGAGTGCGAGAACCTGGACATGGTGCGCGAGGCCGTGGAGGCCGGCGCCGATATCATCATGTTCGACAACATGACCCACGACGACATGGCTGCCGCGATCGAGCTTATCGCCGGCCGCGCCAAGACCGAGTGCTCGGGCAATGTGGACGCCAGCAATGTCCGCGCGCTTGCCGACCTGGGCGTTGACTTTATTAGCTCGGGGGCGTTGACGCACTCTGCGCCGATCCTCGACCTCTCGCTTAAGCACCTGCGTCTGCTGGACGGTAAATAATGGACGCCCGCGAGCGTCGCCGTGCCATCTTGGCCGTGCTCGAGGGAGCCAAAGATCCCGTCTCGGGCAGTGCGCTTGCCCACGAGGTGGGCGTGAGCCGTCAGGTCGTGGTGCAGGACATCGCCCTGCTGCGCGCCGACGGGCACGATATCGTCGCCACCAATCGTGGCTATGTACTACAGGAGGCGCCGAGCAGCCCGGCTGTGCCCACGCGTCTGGTCAAGGTACGCCATGGCGTGGAACAGGCGGGCGATGAGCTCACGAGCATCGTCGACGCGGGCGGTGCCGTGCTCAACGTGATCGTCAACCACCGCGTGTACGGCAAGATCACGGCCGACCTGGACATCCGCAATCGTCGCGATGTTGAGCGCTACCTGCACGATATCGAGAGCGGCAAGAGCTTTCCGCTGCTAACGGTAACCAGCGGTTATCACTTCCACCGTATTGCGGCAGACGACGAGCAAACCCTCGACGAGATCGAGACCATGCTCAAGGAGAAGGGCTACCTTGCTGATTTAATGCCCTACGAGGATGATTTGTCCTAGTCGACGTTGCATCTATAAGTTGCGGTGAAATAGTTCCTAAAATCGGCATCCAAGCCATAAAAGGGGGTGCGGACAGAAAGTTGGACCGCGGGGCGGTCCGGACTGGAGGTTCGCATGTACAGCAGGGAGAAGGTCGAGC
>CALLST010000345.1:0-7475 GCA_938011875.1 uncultured Collinsella sp.
TCATTCCGGCCTGTATTGCGGATGGAAGTATACCCACCCAGCGAAAAACCGAACGGCAAGACGAACGGAGCGCACCAAGACTGTCCCCAATGCCTAGTCGTTTAAGAACGCCCCAATGACTATCTCCGGATGAGTTGCGGTGGAATAGGGATTGTTTTGCGCCCGCCGGCCCCTATTCAGTCCCTATTTCACCGCAACTTGGAGAAGAACAGAAAAAGCCCTGCTGCGGGTAGCAGCAGAGCTTTTGGAAGGGGACGAGGTTGTGCGGGCTCGTTAGGCGAGCTTGGCCTCGAGCTGGGCGATGCGCTTATAGGCATCGATGGTAAAGCGGGTCTGCTTCTCCAGGATCATAGTGGTCATGAGGGTATCCTGAGCGTGAGCCATGATGAAGGTCATCTCCATCTCGCCACCGCCGGCCTCCTGCGAAAGCAGCTTGGTCTGCGTGTCGTGAGCGCCGATAAGTGCATCGCTGGCATCCTTGTGCAGTTGCTCGGCCTTCTCAAAATCACCCTCGCGAGCAGCATCGAGCGCTGCAAGCAGATCGGTCTGGGCGTCACCTGCGTATGCGACGATCTCGAATCCAACCATCGAGATTTCTTCTTTGGTTGCCATATTGCGTTCCTTTCACATATGAACCAACGGAGAGCATCGCGTCCGGGCATACGCGCTGCGCTGTGTATGACAGAAACAATAACATTCAAACAAAAAGGAACAATGCAAACCGTTATTTCGAGCCGTGAACGGTCTTTTTTCGCCCGTGAACGGTTTCCAAACCATTTCGAACAATATCAAACATGATTAGCGGAAACCCAAACAGGACCGCACCCTAACGCAAATCGCGTACCGTATCGCCCTCCACGAGCACGCCGGGGATCAGCATGTGCTCCACGCCAGACACAACGCCCTCGGCGCCGGCGATCTTGTCGACCGCCCACATGCCGACGCGCCTGTTGTCAAAGCGCACGGTGGCCAGGCGACGATCGGGCACGATGTCGCCCAGACTGTCATCAACACCCACCACACTCACGTCCTCGGGCACGTGCTTTCCGCGCGACTCGAGTCCGCGAATGCAGCCGTAGGCCATGGCGTCGTTAGAAGCATAAATGGCCGTACAGGTCGGATCGTCCGCCAGAGCCTGACCGGCAGCATACCCGCTCTGTGCCGTCCAATCGCCACGAACGAGTCGCGGCGGCTCAATACCATGTGCGTGCAATGTCTCGCGCCAGCCTTCCTCGCGCTGCATGCCCGAAAGCGAGCGCTCGGGACACGAGATGAAATGCACGGTCTTGTGCCCCTGCCTCAGCAAGTACTCGACAACCTGGCGCGAGCAATCGAACTGGTCGTTATCGACCGTTGAACAGAGCGGGTGCTCCAACATCGTAACGAGCACTGTCTGCATGCCGGGCAGTGGCTCGAAGGTTCCAAAGTCCGCCGGCATGCGATTCATGATCACGACCATGCCATCCACCGGCAGTGCGCTCATGCGCGACGATGCGCTCTCGAGGGTATACGGATGCCCATCTACTTTCGTGAGGGTAATGGCGTAGCCGTGCTTATCGGCGGCGGCAGCAAAGCCCTCCATACGGTCGAGGTTGCCGGTACCGGTAATGTTGAACATGGCGACGCCGACGGTCTTAAACTTGCCGCGGCGCAGCGATCGACCGGCAAAATTGGGGCGATACCCCAGCTCGCGCATGGCGGCACGCACGCGCTCCTTGGTCTCGGGGCGCACGCTGGGCGAATCGTGCACCGTAGGCGAGACTGTCTGCTCCGAGACGCCCGCGAGACGCGCCACGTCCTTAACGGAAACCGATTTTTTAACAGCGGCCATAGGTCGATCTTTCTATGTCGACGATGCCATTGGTGGCACCCTACGCAGTCATTTTTAACGCCTTCAAGTATATCCAACGCCTCCCCCACCATACGCTCACCACCCAAAACCTACCGTTCACCGACATTTTTGCTTCCCCGAACGGCTTTTGTCGCCCAAATGTTAACGTTGCCATTGTGCAAACACAGAGCCACCGGGCGGCTCAAACGTTTACGCGCAAGGAATCGACGGTTCGCAGGCACAGGGACCATCGGTTCGCGTCTTATTTTGTGTCACAAAATGGCAACGTCAACATTTTGGCAACCGAACGCCAAAAGCTACCATCGTTGCTAACCCACCGACTCTTAGGAGCTTTGCATGGAGCAACTCATCGCCACTATCGAAAAGGGCCAGCCCTTTTTCAACGCGATCGCCCGCAACAAGTACCTCAAGGCGATTCGCGACGGCTTTATCTCCGTCATCCCCATCATCATCTTCTCGTCCATCTTCTGCCTGGTAGCCTCGGTCCCCAACATCTGGGGTTTCTACTGGCCCGATGACATCAACAACGCCCTGTGGAAGTGCTACAACTACTCCATGGGCATCCTGGCAATCGCCTGTGCCGCCACCACCGCCAAGCACTTCGCCGACGCTCAGAACCGCGACCTGCCCAAGAACAACCAGATCAACTTTATCTCATGCATGTGCGCGGCCATCATCGGCTTCTTGCTCCTTTCGAGCGACACCATCGCCACGGACGCCGCCAGCGGCTTCAACACCACCTACCTTGGTTCCAAAGGCCTGCTGACCGCCTTTATCGCTGCGTTTGTGACCGGCATCATCTACAAGTTCTTCATTAAGCGCAACATCACCGTCAAGATGCCCGAGCAGGTTCCGCCCAACATCTCGCAGACCTTTAAGGACATCATCCCCTTCTCCGTCTGCATCACCGTCTTTTGGGTCTTTGACATCGTCTTCCGCGCTGCCTTTGGCTTCTGCTTTGCCCAGGGCGTCATCCAGGTGTTCCAGCCCCTGTTCACCGCTGCCGACGGCTATATCGGTCTCGCTGTGATCTACGGCGCCATGAGCCTGTTCTGGTTCGTCGGCGTCCACGGCCCCTCGATCGTCGAGCCCGCCATCGCCGCCGCCCTCGTTGCCAACATGACCGACAACCTGGCTGCGTTCCAGGCCGGCCAGCACGCTTCCGCTGTCCTGACCCAGGGTGCCCAGTACTTCGTCGTCTGCATGGGCGGCACCGGCGCCACGCTTGTCCTGGTCTTTATGTTCTGCTTCCTGGCCAAGTCCCAGGAGATGCGCGCCGTCGGTAAGGCCGCCATCGTTCCCGTCTGCTTCGCTGTCAACGAGCCGCTGCTGTTCGCCGCGCCCATCGTGCTCAACCCCGTCTTCTTTGTCCCGTTTGTCTTTGCCCCGATCGCCAACATCTGGATCCTCAAGATCTTTATCGACTTCTTGGGCATGAACGGCTTTATGTACACCCTGCCCTGGACCGTCCCCGGCCCCATCGGCACCATCATGGGCCTGGGCTTCCAGCCGCTCGCCTTTGTGATGCTCGCCCTTATCCTGGTTGTCGACTTTGCCCTGTACTACCCGTTCTTCCGTGCCTATGACGCCCAGAAGTGCACCGAGGAGGCCGAGATCTCCCAGGAGGAGCTCGCCGCCAAGAACGCTGAGAAGGCCGCCAAGCTCAACGACGCCTTCCAGGGCAAGGCTGACGCCAAGAGCGTTGCCGCCGGCGCCGCTGCCGAGGCCGTGAAGGCCGACGCCCCCGCCGCTTCCGCAGCGCCCGCCACCGAGGCTGCGACCGCCAGCGACCTCAACGGCAGGCGCGTGCTCGTACTCTGCCAGGGCGGCGGTACCTCGGGCCTGCTCGCCAACGCGCTGGCCAAGGCTGCCAGGGAGCGCGGTATTAACCTCGAGACCGCTGCCGAGGCCTATGGCAACCACGTTGACATGCTCCCCGACTTTGACCTGGTCGTCCTGGCCCCGCAGGCCGCAAGCTACCTGGCCGACCTTCAGAAGGACTGCGAGCGCGTGGGCAACAAGTGCGTCGCCTGCCGTGGCAAGCAGTACATCGAGCTCTCCCAGAACGGCGATAAGTCTCTCGCCTTCGTCTCCGAGCAGCTTTCGAAGTAAGTAACGCTCAGGGCCAGCCGACCATCCAAGACCGGCTGGCCCTTCGATTTAGACGATTGGATCATCATGTCCGTTAACCCTGCTAGCGTCACTAACCCGCCTGCGCAGTTTCCCGAGGACTTTGTCTTTGGCGGCGCCACTGCTGCCTACCAGGTAGAGGGCGAGACCCGCACTCACGGTAAGGGCAAGGTTGCCTGGGACGACTTCCTGGAGGCCCAGGGGCGCTTTTCCCCCGATCCCGCTTCGGACTTCTACAACCAGTACCCCGTCGACCTGGAACTGTGCGAGGAGTTTGGCATCAACGGCATCCGCCTCTCCATCGCCTGGAGCCGCATCTTCCCCAACGGTACCGGCGAAATCAACCCCGAGGGTGTCCAGTTCTACCACGATCTCTTCGCCGAGTGCCACAAGCACCACGTTGAGCCGTTTGTCACGCTGCATCACTTTGACACGCCGCTGCCCCTCTTTGAGAAGGGCGATTTCCTCAACCGCGAGACCATCGACGCCTTTGTGGACTTTGCCACCTTCTGCTTTAAGGAGTACGCCGACCAGGTGACCTACTGGTTCACCTTTAACGAAATCTGGGCCGACGCCTCCAACACCTACATCGAGGGCACCTTCCCCGGTGGCGTCAAAGCTCATCTGGCCGAGGCCTTCCAGTGCGAGCACAACATGATGCTCGCCCACGCCAAGGCCGTGCTGGCTTTCCACAACGGCGGTTTTAAGGGCAAAATCGGCGTCATCCAGTCGCTGGAGTTCAAGTATCCGCTCAACGAGAACGACCCCGCCGACATCAAAGCCGCCAACAACGAGCACGTGCTGCAGAACCAGTTCTTGCTCGACGCCACCTTCCGCGGCGACTACGCGCCCGACACCCTCGAGTGCGCCAACCGCCTGGCCGCCGTCTCGGGCGGCACCATCGAGATCCTGGACGAGGATCTCGAGATCATGCGCGAGGCCGCGCTCTACAACGACTACCTGGGCGTTAACAACTACCAGTGCCGCTTCTTGAAGGCTTATGACGGCGAGAACGACCTGCACCACAACGGTACGGGCGAGAAGGGCACCGGCCGCTGGCGCGTTAAGGGTATTGGCGAGCATGTGAACAAGCCTGGCATCCCCACCACCGACTGGGACTGGATCATCTATCCCGAGGGCCTGTTCGATCTGCTCGTCTACATTAAGCAGCGCTACCCCAACTATAAGCAGATCTTCATTACCGAAAACGGCATGGGCTACAAGGATCCCTACAAAGACGGCTTTGTGGACGACCAGCCGCGCATCGACTACATCGAGCAGCACCTGCGCTGGTTGCTCAAGGCCATGGAGGTGGGCGTCAACGTGGGCGGTTACTTCCTGTGGAGCCTGCAGGACCAGTTCTCCTGGACCAACGGATACAACAAGCGCTATGGCTTCTTCTACGTTGACTTTGAAACCCAGAAGCGCACGCCCAAGGCAAGCGCCTACTGGTATAAGCACGTAGCGCAGACCCGTCGTCTGGACTAGCGGCTTGCGGGGTTACCCGCCCACATAACCTGTCCCCATTTCTCAGCCGGGGGCGGCACGTCACACGGCGCGCCGCCCCCGGCCTTTTTGTGCAGGTCGGAAGCCGTTTGTCTCGATCTGTAACATCTAGCTGGTTATTTCACCCTTAACTGTTACAGATCGAGACAAATGGAATAAGCGGGACCGAATTGTCTAAATCTGTAACACTAAAACCGGTTTTGGACGTCTAGTTGTTACAGATTGAGATAAACGCACAGGGCAATCCTCTCAATCTCAATCTGTAACATCTAGCTGAGATTTTCGGCCCTACCTGTTACAGATTTAGACGAACAGGCCGAGCACGTCTACGCCCGCAGGTCCTTCACGCTGGAACGCTCGACCAGCACGCCCGACACAAGCGTACGGCTTCTGGAGCTCGGGGCTTCCAGACCTGCGACGACCTCGTTAAGCGCACGGATGCCCAGCTCGCGGTGGCGAAACTTCACTGACGTCAGAATCGAGTTGGGAATCGTCTTGTAGAGTTCGTCGTCAAAACCGATCACGGACACGTCGTCGGGCACCCTGAGCCCTCTGTCACGCAGAGCCATCATCACGCCGTTGGCCATGCAGTCGTTAGCAGCGAGGACCGCCGTGCAATCGGGTTTATCGGCAAGCACAAGGCCCGCGGCATAGCCACTATCCGCATTCCAATCGCCTTGCAGAGGCTCGGGCGGCTCAATGCCACGCGCCTCGAGTGCCGCACGCCAACCTTTCATACGGCACTGGCTCGACAGCGACTCTTTCTTACCCGAAACGAAATACACGTTCTTGTGACCATGATCCAAGAAGTACTCGCACGCCATGCGCGCGCCACCCTCTTGATCGTCACTAACGGTAGAGCAGTTAGGATGTTCCATCGGCGTGATAATCACCGTCTTGAGGTCTTTCGGCGCCTCAAAGGTATCAAAGTCATCGACCATCTGACGCAGGTTGAAGATCATGCCGTCGACGGGAAGCTGCGACATCCTACGCGCAGCATCGGCAAGGGTCATCTTCTCCCCTGCCCGCTTTTTGATCATCGTGAGCGCAAAGCCGCGTTCTTCGGCGGCATCGGCGATACCGTCAATCATGTCCACGGCGCCGCCCGACAAGTGGAACATCACCACGCCGATGCACCCGTAACGGCCCAACTTGAGCGAACGCGCGGCAAAGTTGGTTCGAAACCCGAGCGCTTCCATTGCGGAATGGACCTTATCGCGTGTCGACTCTCGCACGCTATCGGGCTCGTTGATCACACGCGACACCGTCTTGAGAGAAACGCCCGCGGCAACTGCCACATCGTTCATTGAGACATTTTTCTTGTCCATCGTTGCCACTGCTTCTCCAGTCGGTTTTGCATCGCTTGTTTTTTGTGTTCTAGCATACACTACCTGCCCGACTGACAAATCAGCCGTTTATCGGACAATATCGACCGTTCACCCGTAAATCCTTGTTGCTCTTCCAATAATGTCTTACGTTGTCATTAACGAAATGTCCTACGTTGTCATTTCGCAATGCCTTCCTTAAGCAGGAAGGTTTCCGGGCAGTCCTGACCATCCATCGACGATCAGTTCCATCCACATGCATCGCGCATTAAGTAGCAAAGGAGCTCTATGGACGCCATCGTAAAGATGCTCGAAAAGCATCAACCGTTCTTTGAGAAGATCTCGAGGAACGTCTACCTCCAGGCCATTAAGGACGGATTCCTTGGGTGCATGCCCATCGTCCTCACCTCTTCGATCTTCCTGCTGATCGCCACCCTTCCCGGCGTAGTCGGCATCACGCTGCCCCAGCCGCTCATCGACTGGTGCAACAAGCTGTACAACTTCACCATGGGCGTCATGGGCATCATGGTTGCCGGCACCACTGCCAAGAACTTTACGGCTTCCATGAACCGTCGCATGCCCGCTGGCAAGGTGCTCAACGACGGCTCCACCATGGTGGCCGCCCAGTGCAGCATGCTGCTGCTCGCTGTTACGCAGTTCAC
>CALLST010000346.1:0-8956 GCA_938011875.1 uncultured Collinsella sp.
GTGGGCTACTCCGCGAGCGGTATCTATCCGTACAACGCGCATTCGTGCATTCGCGACTTGGCGGCGCACGGCGATCTGGACGTGACAGCCGAGCAGGGCATCGCCAACTACAACAAGGCTGCGACCGCCGGCATCGTTTCCATCATGTCCAAGATGGGCATCTCCACGGTGCAGAGCTACCATTCGGCGCAGATCTTCGAGGCCGTGGGCTTTACGCCGGAGTTCGTCAACGCGTACTTCGCCGGCACGGTGAGCCGTGTGGGCGGTATGGGTGTCGAGGACGTCGAGCGCGAGCAGAATGAGCACTACGACGCCGCGCTCGCTATCCTTAAGAGCCCGGCTCCCGATCAGCTGCCCACGCTGGGTCTGACCAAGTGGCGCCCGCTCGGCGGCGAGGATCACCTTATCGACCCGCAGACCGTCTACCTGCTGCAGACCGCCTGCCGCGAGGACAGCTACGACACCTTTAAGGAGTACAGCGCCCGCCTGCACCGCACCGGCCGTGCCGTGCGCCTGCGCGACTTGCTGGACTTTGATGCCAGCGGCCGCACTCCGGTGGCACTCGACGAGGTCGAGCCCGCGCTCAACATCGTCCGCCGCTTTAACACCGGCGCCATGTCGTACGGCTCCATCAGCAAGGAAGCACACGAGTGCATGGCCATCGCCATGAACCGCCTGCACGGCCGTTCCAACTCCGGCGAGGGCGGCGAGGATCCGCGGCGCGAGACTCCGTTGGCCAACGGTGACTCCAAGAACTCCGCCATCAAACAGGTGGCAAGTGCGCGCTTTGGCGTGACGAGCCGCTACCTGTGCAGCGCCTTCGAGATTCAGATCAAGATGGCCCAGGGCGCCAAGCCCGGCGAGGGCGGCCACCTGCCCGGCAAGAAGGTCTACCCCTGGATCGCCGAGGTCCGTCAGTCCACGCCCGGCATCGGCCTGATCTCGCCTCCGCCGCATCACGACATCTACTCCATCGAGGACCTGGCGGAGCTTATCTTCGATCTTAAGAACGCCAACCCCGGTGCGCGCGTGTCGGTCAAGCTGGTCAGCGAGGCCGGCGTCGGCACCATTGCCACCGGCGTGGCCAAGGGCGCTGCCGACAAAATTTTGATCAGCGGCCATAACGGCGGCTCGGGTGCCGCGGCGCGCGACTCTATCTGGCATGCGGGTCTGCCGCTGGAGCTCGGCCTTGCTGAGGCTCAGCAGACGTTGCTGCAAAACGGCCTGCGCTCCCGCGTGGTGCTCGAGGCCGACGGCAAGCTCATGGACGGCACCGACGTCGCCGTCGCCTGTCTGCTGGGTGCCGAGGAGTTTGGCTTTGCGACCATGCCGCTCATCTCCATGGGCTGCCTCATGCAGCGCGACTGCCAGCAGGACACCTGCCCGGCCGGCATCGCCACGCAAAACTGCCGCCTGCGTCGCGGCTTCCGCGGCAAGCCCGAGCACGTCGAGCACTTTATGCTCTTTGTTGCCGAGCAGCTGCGCGAGGTCATGGCGAGCCTGGGCTTCCGCACCGTCGACGAGATGGTCGGCCATCCCGAGTGCTTGCGCCAGATCGAGGTCCCGGGCAACCGCAAAGCAAATCTGCTCGATCTGTCGCCCGTGCTGGCGAGCGCGACCTGCGAGTTCGGTGCCCATATTCCGGGTGCCGACGGTCGCCACTTCCTGCCGCAGATGGCCGCGGACAGCGAGCTCGACAAGACGCTCGACTCCACGTTGTTCGTGCCCTATACGGCCGATGCCCGTGCGCACCTGCGTCCGATTCGCTTCCGCGCCGACATCGCCAACGTCAACCGCTGCGTGGGCACCATTTTGGGCAACGCGGTGACCAAGGCGCATCCCGAGGGCTTGCCCGCCGGCTCCATCACCATCGACTGCGACGGTTCGGCCGGTCAGAGCTTTGGCGCCTTCCTGCCGCGCGGCGTGACGCTCAACGTGTGCGGCGACGCCAACGATTACTTTGGTAAGGGTCTTTCGGGCGGCGAGGTATCGGTGCGCCCCAACCCGCATGCGACCTACAAGTTCGACGAGAACATCATTGTGGGCAACGTTGCGTTCTTTGGTGCCACGAGCGGCCGCGGCTTCATTAACGGCCTGGCAGGCCAGCGCTTTGGCGTGCGCAACTCCGGTGCCACCGTGGTGGTCGAAGGCTGCGGCAACCATGGCTGTGAGTACATGACGGGCGGTCTGGCGCTCATCTTGGGCGAGGTCGGGCAGAACTTCGCTGCCGGCATGACGGGCGGCGTGGCCTATGTCTTCGACCAATACGGCACGCTCGACGCCCGTGTGAACCACGAGAGCGTTGAGCTCAAGGCCCCCACGGCCGACGAGCTGGCGCAGATTCGTGCGCTCATCCAAGAGCACGTGGACGCGACGCAGAGCCCGCGCGGCATCAAGCTGCTCTACAGCTTTGAGACGATGAGCAAGCACTTTGTGAAGGTCATTCCAACCGAGTACGAGCGCGTGCTGGCGATTGTCGCCGCCGCCGAGGCCGTCGGCAAGACGCATGCGCAGGTCGAGGAGCTGGCGTTTGACATCGTGACCGGTCGCGCGAGTGCCGCGGATGTCGCTCGCTTTGATGTCGCGGGCGGTGCTGCGGGCGCTGCGTCCGCGGCGGCCAGCTCTGTTGCTTCGACCAAGAAGGAGGCATAAGTGCCATGGGTAAGCCCGGTGCTTTTCTTGATATCGATCGCGTGACCCACGAGCTTCGCCCCGTGGAGGAGCGCAGCCATGATTTTGATCCGCTGTACGTGGAGCTCGATGACGATGCGCGCCGTGCCCAGGCGAGCCGCTGCATGATGTGCGGCGTGGCGTTTTGTCAGATGGGCGCGAGCTTTGGCAAGGCGCGTCCGAGTGGCTGCCCGCTGCACAACCTGATTCCCGAGTGGAATGAGCTGGTGTACCGCGGCCGCTGGGACGAGGCTGCCGAGCGCCTGTCGCTCACCTCGCCCATGCCCGAGTTTACGAGCCGCGTGTGCCCGGCGCTGTGCGAGGCCGCGTGCAACCTGGGTTCGGTCGACGGCCAGCCCACGACGATTCATGACAACGAGCGTGCGATCAGCGACCATGAGTGGGCAAATGGCGGTCCGCGTCGCTTTGAGCCGGCGGGGGAGGGCGCACCCACGGTCGCCGTGGTGGGCTCCGGTCCTGCTGGTCTGGTGGCAGCATGGGAGCTCGCGCGTCGCGGCGCCCGCGTGACGGTGTTTGAGCGCGACGACCGCCCGGGCGGTCTGCTCATGTACGGCATTCCCAACATGAAGCTCGAGAAGTCTGTGGTCGAGCGTCGCGTGGCGCTCATGCGCGAGCTGGGCATTGTGTTTGAGCTGGGTGCTGACGTTACGAACCCTGCGGTAGCGGCCAAGCTCAATGGCTTTGACGCCGTTTTGGTGGCTGCCGGCGCTCGTGCACCCCGCGGTCTTTCGGCTACGAATGTGGATGCCCCGGGCGTGGTGTATGCCGTGGACTACCTGACGGCTTCGACCGTCTCGGTGCTCGATGGTGGTGAGCCCGCGGTGAACGCGCGTGGCCTGGACGTTGTGGTCATTGGCGGCGGCGATACCGGCAACGACTGCGTGGGCACCGCGGTGCGCCAGGGTGCGCGCAGTGTGCGCCAGTTTGAGTTCTTGCCGGCCGCGCCCGATAAGCGTGCGGCGAGCAACCCTTGGCCGCAGTGGGCCAACGTTAAGAAGACCGACTACGGTCAGCAGGAGGCTTTCGCTGCCATGGGCGGCGAGATGCGTGCCTGGGGCGTGGATACGCTCGAGGTGCTGCTGGACAAGAAGGGCGCGGCAGCGGGCCTGCGCGTGGTCGATCTGGATTGGTCGGCCGGCAAGCCCGAACGCATCGCGGGCTCCGAGCACGAGGTGCCGGCTCAGCTGGTGCTCATCGCCTGCGGTTTTACGGGTCCCGAGCATGGCGTGTTCGACGCCGTTGGCGTGCCTGTTGCCACCGCTGGTCGTCCGCTGCCGGTGATGGCTGCCGAGGGCTCGCACCTTGCGGCCCGTGTCGACGGCGTCGCCGCGGATGCCGCGCCGGTGTATGTGGCGGGTGATGCTCGCAACGGCAGCTCGCTCGTGGTGAACGCCATGGCCGATGCCCTGGCCTGCGCAGCCGAAGTCGCCGATGCGCTGGAGCTGTAAAGTAGTCATTTAAGAACGTCCCCAATGACTGGTCATTTTTGTCTAGTCGTTGGGGACACTCTTTGCGAGCGATTTGCTCGTTTGTCGACGTACGGGTGTTCATTTGTCGACTTCTTGGGCTGTGGTCACCTGTTGTTTCTGTGGTGGCTGCAGGCATCTGGCTCAAAAGGGCGGGTTGGCCGTCTATGTTTGCCTGCGGTTTTGTTGCGGTGCGCATTTTCGGTCAAGCTTTTCGTCAAGTGTTTGGTCAGCATCTGGTTTGCAGCCGGAGGCCTATTTTGCCCGCGCTGGTCGTGGCTGCCCACCCTCCTCGTAAGCTCAAATTGAGGTCCATCAGTTTGAGGAGGATGCCATGACTGATCACGCTTTAGATCGAGCGCAGCTGGCCGAAGCCGTCGGCAACGATATTGCCGACATGGCCCATTTTTGGATGCTGCGGAAGTTCCAGTTTTTGGAGCCGGCGCGCGAACAGTTCGAGATCATTGTCGACCCGTGGCTCAGCTATTGCACCGAGCCTTCGCAAAACGAAATCATGGCCTACAACATGGCATTTACCGATTGGCTGCTCTTCGAGCGCCCCTATCGCCATGGCAAGACGCTGCTCGAGCTGTATGTTGACGAACCGCCGGCATCGCTTTCGCCTGCCTCGCTCAAGCGGCTCGAGCAGGTACGCGACACGCAGTATTTCTCGCGCTTTGGCATTTTGGATAAGGATCCTGCGAACGGCATGGTTGCGCTGAAGGATACGCGTGCCGACCGTCGCTTTGATGTCTACGACCCGCATATCGTGCAAAAGGAGCATTGGAGCGACGGCGCGATCGCGGTGCGCCTCGCCTGCATCGACGATGTCTGGCTGACGGCGGGACAACTCTATCTGTATGACATCGCACGCCTGAGTGACACGGCGGTCGATGGGCCTGGTGCGGTGCATCCGGAGGACCTGCAGGATGGCTTTGACACCTCGTGCATCGGTTTCTTCTTGCGTCTGGTCCGCGACATCATGGGCGCCCAGGGGCGGTACGTAAAGTCGCTCAACATCTACGAGCAGGAGTGGGAGTAGGGGATGTTACTGGTGTCGCTCTGCTGCCCTGACTTTGTCTCAATCTGTAACGTTTGGCGGCTGTTTGGGCCCGTAACTGTTACAGATCGAGACATTTCCCTGGTGTCGCTGGGGTGGGACTGCAACGTATTCCGTCCCCCACATCCCCTCTTCCCTCCGTTAACCGATATGCTCGACTTTAGGTCGCTGCATTAGGTGATAATGGACAAATGTTCAAGTTAATCGTGAGGGAGGAGCTCGATATGGCGTCTGCCGATCGTTCCACGTTGTTCATCAATGCGACCGTCCTGGATGGTTCGGAACATATGGAGCCGCAGCCCGACATGGCCGTGGCCGTTGAGCGCGGTCTCATCACGTGGATGGGGCCGAGTGCTGTGGCGCAGGCGCCTGCAGGTGCCGAGGTCATCGACCTGGCAGGGGCGTATCTCATGCCGGGTCTCATCAATATGCATGTGCATCTGTGCGGTTCGGGTAAGCCGGTTTCGGCGGGCGATGCGGGCGCGCTGATGAAGAAGCTCGATAATCCCGTGGGGCGCGCCATCGTCCGCCGCATCCTCAAGGGCAGTGCCCAGCAGCAGCTGGCAAGCGGCGTGACCACGGTGCGCGGCGCGGGCGACCCGCTGTTTGCCGATCTGGCCGTGCGCGATGCTATCGATGCCGGCAAGTATCAAGGTCCTCGCCTGGTGGCGCCGGGAACGGGCGTCACGGTGCCGGGCGGCCATGGTGCGGGCTTGTTCGCCCAGGTGGCCAACAGTCCCGCCGAGGCAGCCGAACAGGTGCGCGACCTGTATGCGCGCGGTGCCGACGTCATTAAGCTGTTCGTGACGGGCGGCGTGTTCGACGCTACCGAGGTGGGCGAGCCGGGCGTGCTGCGCATGCCGGTCGAGGTTGCCGCGGCGGCGTGCAAGGCTGCGCACGAGGTGAGTCTGCCGGTTATGGCCCATGTCGAGAGCACCGAGGGCGTGAAGGCCGCGCTTGAGGCCGGCGTTGACACGATTGAGCACGGCGCTCCGTTGACGCCCGAGATTCTGGAGCTGTACCGTGGCGCCGCGGGCACGCAACTCGAGGGGCGTGCGCCCAGTGTTACCTGCACTATCAGCCCGGCGCTGCCGTTTGTATTGCTCGACCCGGAAAAGACCCATTCGACCGATACGCAAAAGAAGAACGGCGACATCGTGTGCTCGGGCATCATCGAGAGCGCCCGTGCCGCACTGGAAGCTGGCGTTAAGGTGGGCCTGGGTACGGACTCGAGCTGCCCGTTCGTGACGCAGTACGACATGTGGCGTGAGGTGGCCTATTTTGCCAAGTATGTCGGCGTGAGCAACGCCTTCGCACTGCATACGGCTACGCAAGTCAACGCCGAGCTGCTGGGGCTGGACGGCGAGACTGGCACGATCGAGTGCGGCAAGGCCGCCGATATCTTGGTGACGCGCGAGAACCCGCTCGATGACCTGTGCGCTCTGCGTGAGCCGATGCACGTGATGTGTCGCGGCGATCTGGTGTGCAAACTCAAGGTGAAGCGCATCCCCGAGGTGGATGCCGAGCTCGACGCGATTATGGCCATGCCAGCCGAAGCGCTGGCTGAGGAGCTGGCCCGCGACGGCGTAGCATAGGTGTGACAAAGGGACAGCTCCGTTGTCGCATACAAAAAGCCGAGGTCTCAGCGCGAGGCCTCGGCTTTTATTTGTCCTATGGTATGGCGGCTAGGAGCGCGTCTCCATCTTGGCGTGGCACTTGGGGCAGGTGACGCGGATCTTGCCCTTGCCCTTGGGGACGGAGAGCATCTGGCCGCAGTTGGGGCACTTGAGATAGGCCGTGGTCTTGCGGCCCTTCCACATCTTCTTGGCCGTGCGCTTGGCCCGCACAAAGTCTTCCTTGATGCAGCCCGCTGCGCGTGAGGTGCTGGCCGCTGCGGCCCCGCCGCCCAAACTGGCGACGAACTTGCCCAAGCCGGGAACATTGGCGGTCGCGGCGACAAAGGCCTCGTTCTCCTTGTGACGTGCGTCGATATTTTTGGACAGGCCGCGCAGCACGCCAATCACGATTACGGCGATGGCAATCCAGCTGAGCCACTGGATGCGGGCTATCGATCCGATCATCGCGATGACGATGCCGGCAAAACCCATCACGATGGTGAGCTCATCGGCACCATTGCGACCCTTCATAAAGTCATTCATGCAAATTGCCTTTCGTTCGATATGCTGCACGCCTTTATACCCGATTTAGAGCAAGGGGGACAGGTTAATCTGCACCAATGTGGTGCAAACATACCTGTCCCCGGAATACCAAGACGGTGCAAAGAAGTCTGTTTCCAATGCCCCAATTACTTGGAGAGCTTGTCGACGACGCGTTCGATCTCGGCGAGCTTGGCGGCTTTGAGGTCTTCGTCGCCCGATTCGATTGCCGAAGTCACGCAGCCCTCGATATGCGCCTTGAGCACGTCGGCGTTAATGCGCGCGAGGAGCGCCTGTGTGGCCATGAGCTGCGTGGAGATGTCGACGCAGTAACGGTCCTCCTCGACCATTCGCAGGATGCCGTCGATCTGTCCGCGTGCCGTCTTGAGCATGCGGGTCACCGATTTATGGTCTGCCATCATGGCGGGTCCTCGTTTCTGGTCGATGGGGTCGAGTGCTTCTGGTAGCTGCTACGCGGCGGTCACGGACAGGGCGTGGAACTTCTCGCCCGCGGCCTCGACGGCGGCGGCGAGCTGCTCGGTCACGCCGACCACGTTGAGCAGTGCCGTCTCGACAGTGGCGTCGCAGTGGCCGCACATGAGGCCGGAAGTTTTGATTGTGTAACGCATGGGTATTCCTCTCTGTTGTGTCGGCTTTCCCAGGCACCCGACCTTGACCTTCAAACCGTCGCTCGCGTACCAAAGTACGCGTCGCTCCTCTTTCAGGTCAATCTCGGGCACCTGGAAAACCCGTTCTAAATGGACTGAATGGTGAGCTTATTTTGCCACTTTTGGCTTAAAGGATTTTAAGCGCAGCGCATTGCTTACGACGCAGGCACTCGACAGGCTCATGGCCGCGGCGCCAAACATCGGCGAGAGCTGCCATCCGGTGAGCGGGAAGAACACGCCCGTCGCCAGCGGAATGCCGATGCCGTTGTAGAACAGCGCCCAGAACAGGTCCTGCTTGATGTTGCGGATCGTGGCGCGCGAAAGCTCGATGGCGCGGGCGACGTCCATGAGGTCGCTGCGCATGAGAACCACGTCGGCGCCCTCCTTGGCGATGTCGGCGCCGGTGCCGATAGCAAGGCCCACGTCGGCGCGCGCCAGGGCGGGGGAGTCGTTGATGCCGTCGCCCACCATGGCGACCTTGCCGCCTGCATCCTGCAGCTCGCGCACGTGGCGCTCCTTGTCGGCAGGAAGCACGTCGGCGATGACCTGCTCGCTACTCAGTCCCACGCGGCGGGCGATCGCTTCGGCGGTGACGCGGTTGTCGCCGGTGAGCATGCGCACGGCGACACCGAGCTTGCGGAGCGCGGCGATGGCCTCGGCGCTCGTCTCTTTGACCTCGTCAGCCACGGCGATGGTACCGACGAGCTCGCCGTTCTTGGCAAAGAACAGCGGCGTCTTGCCTTCGGCGGCAAATTGCTCGGCAAGACCCGCGGGCACGGTAACGCCCAGCTCGTCCATCAGGCGTACGTTGCCGGCTGCAATGACGTTTTGCCCCTCGCGCGCCGTCACGCCACGACCGGGCACGGCGGCAAAGTCCTCGACCATGCGCGCGACAATTCCGCGCGCCTCGCACTC
>CALLST010000347.1:0-4524 GCA_938011875.1 uncultured Collinsella sp.
AGGTCCTCGCAGACCTCAACGCCCAGCATCATGTCCTCGGCACCTTCATCACAGCAGCGGTAGACAAGTCCCGAACCCAGCGGAACCGGACCCTGACCGGCAAACTCGACCCACACGGGATCTGCGGGCGCCGGAGCAAACCAGCGGCGCTCGTAGAACTCGCCATAGTTGGGCAGATGCTTCTTGGCCGTAAGACCCAAAAGCTCGCCCGCGCAGCACACGGCGGCGCAGTTGTAGATATTCTCGGCAACTGCAACGGGAAGCCCGATGGTAAAGACAATCGGCAACTCACGAGTCTCGTCGAGGATATGCACCAGAGCAGCCTCGCAGGCATGCAGCAGCGTGCGGTTATGGAACAGATCGGCCGCGGTATAGCCGGTCAGGTTAAGCTCGGGCAGTACCAGCGCGCGAACGCCACGCCCGGCAGCATCGCGAACAGCCGCCAGCGCAACCTCGGCATTGCCCTCGACATCGGCCACGCGAATCCGCGGCGAGGCCGCCGCCACACGCAAAAAGCCATCAGACTGAGAAAGGTGAAGATTCATAAGAATGCTCCCGTGCGTAGACGCCATTCACAACAATTAGCAAGCCCTATTGTAGTTCAACCGCCGGGTGTAACCGCATCCCACCAACTTGGTGAGCTATTGATGAGTTGATGGTATCTGTTAAATGTCACGTACGATTCACATCTGGTGGGTACCCTGATGGCTACACGAAACGAAGCAGATTTACACCGGGAGGACCCCGTATGACAACCAAGTACACCGACGCGCCGCGCACGCGCGTCATGACGCCGGCATCGCTCAACAACGGCGTACACGAGAACCATTCCATTGGACAGACCATGGCCATCGCGCCCAAAAAGGGCCTGTTCGATGACATTTCCATTCCCCAGATCATCGCCGGCGCCGCAGACGCCGCCACGAGCGTCGCGCTTGCCTCCAAGATTGGTATCGCTGGTTCAGTAATTGGCGCCGCCGTGAGCTCGGTCATCACCGTTGTGTCCTCGCAGGTCTACCGCCACTTTATCTCTGCCAGCGCCGAAGCAATCAAGGGCACGCATGCCGCTGTCGACTACCCTGCCGGCGCCTACGAGCCCGTTGAACCCGATGTCGAGGAGCACCTAGGTGGCGCCGCGACCACGCAGGAGATGCGCCAGGTTGCGGGACGCGCGACCACGGCGCGCGTCGCCCCCAACAGCCTGCGCGCCAAGGCGGCGGCAGAGCGCAGCCAGACACAAAAGAAGGTCATCGTCTTCTCGATCGCCATCGCCATCGTCGCGGTCATCGCCTGCGCCGGCGCCATCCTTATCACCACTGCCGGAGAGGGTCTGGGTGAGCGCCCCGAGCCAATCCTTTCGTCGCGCACGACCGAGAGCGATGCAAATGGCAACACTCAGCCGCAGGATCAGCAGGCACAGACGGACGACACGCAAGACAGTCCTACCTCTGCCAATTCGTCCTCGAACACCCAAAACCAATCGCAGGGCACCGATTCCTCTATGGCCAACAGTGGCACGCCGTCCGGCACGACCGACTCAAGCCAAACGACTGACGGTTCACAGCCGAACACGGGAGGCCAGACGAGCGACACCACGTCGGGAACGGGCACGGCAGACAGTAACAACACCAACAGCTCGAGCGGAACCGCTTCCGGCACGGCATCTGACAACTCGAGCCAAGGCACGGCATCGGGCAACTAAGCACGTTTGCCTCTCATAGATAACCGACCTGTACAACGGGCGCGAATCGAAAGCGGTTCGCGCCCGTTTGCCTTGGGCGCCGCCATGGCGAACGCCATGCGATGGTAAGATGCTTTACATGTGTAAAGAGGAGATTTGCCATGAGCAAGACAATAGTTAGGCCCACGCTTTCGCTGGGCAACCACATCTATCTGTATCGCCTGCTACGCGATGCGATTGGATGCGGCAAGCAAACGTTTATGACGCAGGTCGAGGAGGCGCTCGCCGCTGGCGACATGACCGCTTATGACCTGGGCTTCGAGTCCACGCGCGAGTTGCTCGAGGAACTCGACGACTGCATTAAGCTGACCGTCTTTAAGGGCGGGCGTCTGTATGCCACCGTCATCGCCAACGAGGCTTGGGATGCCGCTCTCGCCAAGGGCGAGGACAAGCCCAAGGCAGCCAAGGGAGCCAAGCAGTCCTACAAAAAGAAAAAGCGCGGTGAGAAGGACCTCAAGGCCGTGCGTCCCAAGCACGTTAAGCGTCCCGAGCCCGAAGCCATGGTTGAAGCCGCGCCGGAACCCGAGCCCGAGACAGAGATCGAAGTCGCTATTGAGGTAACGGCAGAAGCCGAAACCGAAATCGCCGCCACGACCGATCCCAAAGTCATGTCAGAGCAGGAAGCCACTGCGGAGCTCAACGAGGCTCCCAAGTCGACAACCGAAGAAGCCGCTGACCAACCCGAGACGCCTGCGTTCCAAAACAGCGATGTCTTTGGCGACGAGGCCGAGGACGATCAGTCCGACGAGCCCACAGATCAAGACGCTACCGAGTCGGCGCCGGAACCCGAGACGCCGCAGCCCGCCATCTCGCTCACGGTCGTCTATGACCCCGAGAACGCCAACGCCGGCATCACCACCATGGCATCCACGCCCATCGAGGCAAAGTCGAGCGTCGAGAATCAGAGCGCTCCGCAAGTCGAGCTCGACACCGCGGCCGTAGACGCACCCGCTATCGTCGAGTCTGCAGATTCCGCGGCGATGCCAAAAGTGGGCACCGAATCAGTGCTCGGCACCGAACCCGTGCCCGTCGTCGAGGTGACGCCCGTCAATGAGCAGGCCTTCGCACCGGCGATGGTACCGGCCCCCGCACCCGTAGCGCCCGCCATCCCCGAGGACTTCCCCGTCGATTTCGCAACTGAGGTCTTCTGCCCCGGTCCGTTGCTACACCAGCTGTCGACCTATCTCCCCTACGGCGCCGATACCCTCGGCATTGTCGGCGAGTACTACTGGATCGCCCGCGAGCGCGGTACCATCGAGGCCGCGCGAAACCGCGCAAGCTTCCCCCTGCGCTACACGCAGGACGGCGAGCGCCACGAGGTTGCCGTGCGCATCCGCCGCAACACCACCGGCGGTCTCGGAGCCACCTGGACCATCGATAAAGTCGAAGAACCCGAGCAGTAACGACAAACGGCTCAAATCCAAATCAGGATTTGAGCCGTTTTTATTTGTTGATGTTGCGTAACCAACAGCGAGCGGGCCGCAAGTGCCCCAGGTTGCCGTGAAAGAGGAGCGACGCGTACTTCGGTACGCGAGCGACGGCTTGAACGGCAAGATGGGGTGCTTGCGACCCGCGCAGCGTCGAGCAGTTACGCGGTTTGGAAAACCGCGTAACGATCTAGTCGCGCGTCAGCTTACGGTGGATACGATGCGGCTGGGCTGCGTCCTCGCCCAGGCGCTCGATGCGGTTGGCCTGATAGGCCTCGAAGTTGCCCTCAAACCAATACCAGTTGCCCGGATTCTCGTCGGTGCCCTCCCACGCTAGAATGTGCGTGGCGACGCGGTCCAGGAACATACGGTCGTGGCTAATGACCACCGAGCAGCCCGGGAACTCGAGCAGCGCCGCTTCGAGCGAGGACAGCGTCTCGACGTCGAGGTCGTTCGTGGGCTCGTCGAGGAGCAGCAGGTTGCCGCCCTGCTTGAGCGTAAGCGCCAAGTTCAGACGGTTGCGCTCGCCACCGGAGAGTACGCCAGCGCGCTTCTGCTGGTCCTGGCCCTTAAAGCCAAAGCTCGCCACGTACGCGCGGCTGGGGACCTCGGTCTCGCTGACCATCATGTGGTCCAGGCCATCCGAGACGACCTCCCACAGGTTCTTATCGGGATCGATGCCAGAACGGTTCTGGTCGACATAGGAGATCTTGACGGTCTCGCCCACCTCGAGCTCGCCCGAAGTCAGCGGCTCCAGGCCCACGATGGTCTTGAAGAGCGTAGTCTTGCCCACACCGTTGGGGCCGATGACGCCCACGATGCCGTTACGCGGCAGGGTGAACGAAAGGTCGTCGATGAGCACACGGCCATCGAACTCCTTGTGCAGATGATGGGCCTCGAGCACCTTGTTGCCCAAACGCGGGCCCACAGGGATGCGGATGTCGGTCCAGTCGAGCTTCTGGCTTGCGCGGGCCTCGGCCTCCATCTCCTCGTAGCGAGCCAGACGGGCCTTGTTCTTGGCCTGGCGAGCCTTGGGCGAGCTGCGTACCCACTCGAGCTCGGCCTCCATGCGCTTGGCGAGCTTGGCGTCGCGGTTGCCCTGCGCCTCGATACGGGCGGCCTTGGTCTCCAGATACGTGGAGTAGTTGCCCTTGTAGGGATAAAGGTGACCGCGGTCGACCTCGCAGATCCACTCGGCAACGTTATCCAAGAAGTAGCGGTCGTGCGTAACGGCAAGCACCGCGCCCTGGTAGTTGTGCAGGAAGTGCTCGAGCCACAGGATCGACTCGGCGTCCAGGTGGTTCGTGGGCTCGTCGAGCAGCAGCAGGTCGGGAGCCTCGAGCAGCAGCTTGCACA
>CALLST010000348.1:0-5431 GCA_938011875.1 uncultured Collinsella sp.
GCTCAGATTGCAATTAACCGTGGACAGAAATGAAGAATGCTAATACTGGGCTTTAGGACAGGGGAGGCTATAACCTTATAAGACGAGTGGGAACACTTGGCTTGGTGGCAGCGCTTGCCGCTATCTTGGTATCGCCGCTGCCGGCGCACGCCGAAGACGCATCGGGTGCCGTTACCTACAATGCGGGAAATGGGTATTCCTTTGAGAAGCTCTCGCATCCTACGGTAGGAACGTCGCAGCCGGATGGCATCGTCGACTACCAGGGTAACGGTGCCGTTGCCGTTCCGGGCGCCGATGGTAATACGGCCAACAACGAAGGCGATCGCGGCCAGAGCTACACTTGGGCGGCTGCGAGCTATGGTGACTGGCTTTATGTGGGCACCTGCTATGCGACGATGGGCAATGACGCTCATGAACAGCACGCTGGGCGATTCCTTTGATGTCGAAACCATGCGCCTGACGCTGGAGGCCATGTTTAACGGTACCTTCTTCTATGGACAGCAGAAGGAGGACGGCACGGCCGACAAGGACAGCGGCGGCATCTTGGTCAAGATCAATACCAAGACCGGTGAGACCAAGCTGCTACTCTCTGAATCGCTCAACGGCGTCGCTCCTTTGTTCCGCAATGCCGTGAGCTATAAGGGTAAGCTCTATTTCTGCGGCAGCGTCAGGACCAATGACGGCAAAGGCGGCCTGCCTGCTGTATACGAGATCGATCCTAAGACGGATGAGTACAAAGTTGTCTATCAGGGCCTTTCGAGCATGCAGGATTACGGTGCTGCCTACAAGCAGGGCATTTCTACCGGTATCCGCGGCATGTGCGTCCATGATGGCCAGCTCGTCATCAGTAATGTGGGTAAAGACGCGAACGGTAATTTTGTGTCGACAATCCTGACGTCGTCTGACCCCTCGAAGGGCCAGGACAGCTTCACCGAGATTGCCAACTCGGAGACGCTGTTTGGCTATCCGGCGATTCGCTATCAGGACAGCATCTACGGCGGCGCCATTTGGGATATGGTCTCGTACAATGGCCATCTCTATGCGACCATCTGCACCGGTACGCCCGAGAACGCTCCCGATGATAATTCCATGCAGTCGTTTGCCATGGTCCGTGGCGACAAGAATGCCGACGGCAGCTATTCGTGGACTCCCATTGTCGGCGATCAGAAGACGGACGGTGCAAAGTACTGCTTTGGCATCGATCCTGCCCGTACCCGTTCTGGCGCTGCCAACCTCATCGTCTACAACGACTACCTCTATATCGGTGAATACAACGACGAGGAGATTGCCCTCGAGCGCATCCTGTTCAACAAATCCAACACCGAAGAGGGCGGCAAGAGCAGCATGGGTGGCGTTGACTGCTCGTTTGTGAATGCCAATCTTGAGCAGTCGGTTAACATCTATCGCATGGACAAGGACGAGAACATGGAGCTCGTCGTTGGCGATCGCACCGACATGTTCCCCGAGGGCGGTATTTCCGGCCTGACTTCGGGCTTTGGCCGAAACGAGAACCAGTACATTTGGCGCATGCAGAAGTTCGACGGCAAGCTGTATATCGGTACCTTTGATACCGCAAGCCTGCTTGAGCCGATCGGCCAGTTCTCCAATGGCGACATTATCGATATGACGCCCGAGGAGTGGGACTCTCAGGTTCAGCGCCTTAGGGACCTGCTCAATCACCTGCTCGACAAGAAATCGCCTGACGACCCCATCGTTCCCGTGAACACGCTTGCGGACGATGATTCAAACGAGGCCGTCGAGGTCGATGATTCGAACGAAGCTGCTGAGGTTGATGATTCAAACAAGGCCGTCGATGTCGATGACGAGAAGACCGAGGTTGCTAAGGGCTTTGGCGATCTGAGCGATGCGCTGGAGGATGCCGCGGGCGGTCTTTGCGATCAGGCCGCGACGATGTCCCAGGACTTTGAGGACGACGCCGCTTATGTCCAGAAGATCGATGGCGAGATCGCGTACTTCAAGTCCTTTGCCGACCAGTATCAGGACATGCTCGATAGCTATGAGAGCCTTAAGCAGCAGTACGAGGATGCCTATGGCACCGAGCTGCCGAGCGATATTCAGGATGCGCTCGATAAGCTGCTGAGCGAGGAGAACCTCAAGAAGTTGCAGAGTGTCCTTACGTGCATGTGTTACCTGCGCGATGCCGAGCGCGGCTTTGATATGTATGTGACCGAGGACGGCGTGAACTTTACGACGCTGACGACCAATGGCTTTAACGATCCGTATAACCATGGTCTGCGCACCTTTGCGGTGACCAACCAGGGTCTGTGCCTTGGTACCGCCAACCCGTTCTATGGTTGCCAGGTCTGGATCCAGCGCAAGGAGAATTCGGAGAATCCGGTTGATCCCGGTACTCCGGATCCGACGGAACCCACCGATCCTTCGCAGCCGGGTGGCGGCGATCAGCCTGGCGGCAGCCAGACGGGTGGCAACGACCAGTCGAGCAGCACCACGACCACCGTCACGACGACCGCTAAGAAGACTCCGAAGGACGGCTCGCTGCCTCGCGCTGGCGACTCGACCCTCACGCTGGTCTTGGGATTGCTGGTTGCAGCTGCCGCAGTGCTTGGCATTGCTCTCGTCTTGCGCAAGCGTTCTCGTCGCTAGGCTCGTCCGCGTAGCTCAATGTCCTGGATATCGTCGAAGTTGATGGCGATATCCCTGAGTTTGAGCAGCTTGAATGCGGGTAACGCTTCGTCGAGAATGCCCGTGCGGCTACGATAGCCGTACGTATCGTAATAGGTGACGCGCACCAAGTCGCCGCGTTTGAGGCCCTCGAGCTTTTTCGAAAGCTCGAGGGCTTTTTCTTCCGTGAGCTCACGTTTTTGCTCGACGGTGATTTCCTGCTTACGCACGAGCTCGTAGTATCCCGTGAGGGCGGCAAAGGGCATAAACTGCGCGGCACGGCCGGCACGGACGGTGCCGTTGGCGGTGAGCTTTGGGTCGGCGGAGCGACGTCTTCCCTCGGGGTCCGCTAGGCGTTCAAAAGGTGTCGGTGGCCGCATCGGCTGTTGTTGGGACTTAGGCACGATGTCCCCCAACTTGTTCGTTGCGTTCGCGCGCGGTGGCGCCGGCGGTAAAGCTTAATCCCTTGACGAGCGCGTTCTTGCCGTACTTGCCTTTCACGGCCAGGACGGCGCGCGCCAGGTCGCGCTCGCGCTCATCGGCCTTAACATCGCTAAATAGATCGATGGTGGCAAATTCCTCGGGCATGAGGTTGCCAAATCCCAGGTTGATGCGCTTGATCGGTCGTTTGGGGTCGACCGTCTGTGCCCAGAGCTCATCGAAATAGCCCATGATCTTCTTAAACGAATTGGTACGCTCGGGCAGCTTTCGCGAGGCGTTAGAGTGCGCAAAGAGTGCGGCATAGCCACCGCGCGGTTTGCCGCCATGCTCTCCCACAAAGATGCCATCGATTGCCTGCGCTTCGCGCACCAGGCGACGCCGTTCGTCATCGCGCTGGACGGGCTTGGGCGCACGGGGCGCGAGCTCGGGGCCGGCGGTTGCGGTGGGTTCGATACTCGATGTGCTCGAGCGCAGGTGCCCGCATCCGTCCACATACTGCGCTGTACCGCTGGCGTCGAGGCGGCGTATGTCGGCGCGCTCGCTCGCGTAGCCCACAAAGAGCGAGATGCTGTCGCAGACCACGTGCTTATCGATCAAGTCCAACACGGCGTTGTCGACCATCTCGCGCAAGACGGTGTAGGCCTGCTCGTAGGCATAGCCCTTCGAGAGCACCTGTCCTGTGGTGGTCGAAGTTGCTTGCGGGCGATAGGCTTGGATATCGGCGATGGTTGTCGGCTCGCGTCCGAAGGCGTGATCGATAAGATATTCGGCATTGACGCCGAGCTCGTCGTAGAGCAGGTTTTCGTCAAGGGCGGCGACGCCCATCAGGTCGTAGACGCCATACTTTTCGAGTCGGGCTGCCACGCCGGGGCCGATGCCCCAGATGTCGGTGATGGGGCGATGGGGCCAGATCTCCTTGCGAAAGGTCTCGTCGTCGAGTACGCCAATGCGGCTGGCTACGTGCTTGGCGGTGATATCGAGCGCAACCTTGGCCTGGAATAGGTTGGGGCCGATGCCGACCGTCGCCGTGATGCCGGTGCGCGCCAGGACCTCGTCGCGCAGCGTGCAGGCGAACCCTTCCGCATCGGTGTGATAGAGGTCCAGATAGGGCGTCACGTCGATAAAGCACTCATCGATGGAGTAGACGTGCACGTCCTGGGGGCTGACGTATTCCAGATAGATGCCGTAGATTTGCGCCGACACCTCCATGTAGTGCTGCATACGCGGCACTGCTTTGATGTAGTCGATGCCGTCGGGAATCTCGAACAGACGGCAGCGATTGTGAATCCCTAAGTCCTTCATGGCCTGTGTGATGGCGAGGCAGATGGTCGTGCGCCCGCGCGATTCGTCGGCAACGACCAGGTTGGTGGTGAGCGGGTTCAGTCCGCGGTCGACGCACTCGACGCTAGCGTAAAACGTCTTGAGGTCGATGCAGATGTAGGTGTGACGCTCGTGCCCCACGCGTCCTCCCATCAAACACATGTTCTTATCGAATGCCTGTTCGATAATACCCGTTCGTCCGGACACCGTCAAAATCTGTCAAAAAGGGACTGGTTTGTTTTGGTAGGTATGGTCGTGCGGCTGGATTGGGTTTTAACGCAGCTCTAAAGAGCGCGAAACAGCTCGGAAAACCTCGCTTCGTAGCATGAGTCTAACGATTGATACCGCCTATGCGCACGGAAGGGTTGTGGGAAAGATGGTCAATTATGGGTTTGGTATGCCGACGCGCCTTGTTGCGGATGGAGACGTGGCTCGCTGGTGCGGACGATTGGTCGCTCACTACGGTGGCACCAAGGCGCTGGTCGTGTTGGGCGGTGACAAGCATACGCGTGATGAGCTTGTCTCGGCGGCACTTGGCTCGCTTGATCGAGCTCTGCTCGAGCGCGTGCTGTTTCGCTGCGGCTCGGTTGAGGGCGACGGGGGAGACGAGCTAATCGACGAAGCCGTGGCCCTGGCGACCGATGAGGGCGTGGACTTTGTCCTGGCGATTGGCGATGCCGATACTGCTGGCTTTGCGCGCGAGCTCGCGCGTCGCATGGCGGCGCTCGATGCCGGCGAAGACGGCTTTGTGCCTTATGGATGCATTGTCTCGGAGGGCAAGGTGCCTGCTGTCGTGGGCACCGGCGAGGTTCCCGTTTTTGCCATTATCGCGCCCGAACTGCTGGAGGGCATCGGGTCTCCTCTGCGTGAGTTGCTCGGTAGCATCTGCGCCGCGGCCTAATATTTGCCATAAAAGGACGGGTTATTTTTGGTTGGTAAAGCGTTTGACCTGCCAAAATAAGCCTGTCCCTTTTTAATCGGTTGCCGTTTGGGGGCCGATTGGCGACGCTCGCTGATTGTAGTCTTG
>CALLST010000349.1:0-1070 GCA_938011875.1 uncultured Collinsella sp.
GGGAACATCGCCGATGCACTCAAACTAGTGAAAGGGGCTCCCGGTAGGATCGGCAGCGTGAACGTTGCGAATGTCGGCCGCTTCGATCGAAGCGACGATGCAGCCAAGGTGCTGCTGACAACGGGTGTAACGCTCAATCCAGACGAGGTGGCTGCAGCGCGCGAGCTGTGTGAGCAAGATCTGCCGGTGTTTCATCAGGTCGGCGTTACAGACGGTAAGGTCAAGGTTTCCGACCTGCTGGCAAAGCTCTAAGGAGGGATTGATATGCTGACGACTGCGCTCTTGGCATATTTGGCAGCTTTTATCTGCTATTTCGTCCAATGGACGTTTGGACAGCCCATGATTGACCAGCCCCTGGGCGTGGGTCTTGTGGCGGGCATTATCTTTGGCGATGTTACCGCAGGCATTATCATCGGTGCTGCGCTCCAGGCTATTTTCATCGGAAGCGTCAACGTGGGCGGTGCGACTTCGGCTGATACGGTGGCAGGAACGGTGCTCGCTGTGTGCTTCGGGGTCGTGTCTGGCATGGAGCAGGGCGTAGCGATTCCGCTCGCGGTGGCTGCGGCTATTTTTGCGAACATCATCTACTCGCTCGTTCTCAACGTGCTCATGTCTTTCTGGGCTCCTGTTATTGATTGGGCCGCGAACTCGGGTGACAGTAAGAAGCTCTTCATCTGCCATTTTGGCGGCGCCGTAGTCATGAACGGTCTATTCGCCATCCCGACGTTTTTGGCGGTGTGGGTCGGTGCCGAGCCGGCATCGCAGCTTATGAATATGGTGCCGCAGGCGGTCCTGAACGGGTTCAATGCTGCATCCGGCCTGCTTCCCGCCGTGGGCATGGCGCTACTTCTGCGCATGCTCTGGGATAACAAGATTGCAATTTATTTCCTGCTCGGCTTCGTGCTCTTCCAATATCTCAACATGCCCATGGTCGCAATTGCCGCCGTCGGTGCAGTGATCTTGGTCGTTACGGCCCTGCGTGACCTTGAAAATCTCGACCTGCGCAACCAGATTAAGGCCTTGCGCGAATCGGGCGTCGCAGCTGGTGCCCAGTCCGTCGCCGAGCTCGA
>CALLST010000350.1:0-3444 GCA_938011875.1 uncultured Collinsella sp.
GCGGTGGTTGTTCGTGGGGCAATCTCTCACGCACGGCACAGCTCGCTGCCAAGGAGCAAAACCTGCGCTCCACGCTCGAGCGCATCGGCAAGTTCGCTCCTGAGCAGGTCGATGAGTTGGTACAGCCCATCTGCCACACCAAGGACGACTGGGGCTACCGCAATAAAATCGAACTCGAACCGACCGTCGTCAACGGTCGCGTTCGCCTTGGCATGCACGGTGTCGACCCCAGCAAAATCGTGACCGTCGATTCGTGCCCGCTGTTCGATAAGCGCTTCCCGAAGGCGCTCAAATCGGTCGTCGGCGCGCTCAACTATCTGAGCGGCAGCCACGACCTGGGTCTGGAGCGCGTGGGCATTCGCGCTTCGCGCCGCACCAAGGCACTCGAGGTCGCACTCTGGACGCCGACAGGCTCTTTTCCGCGCTCGCAGGTCTCCCGCGTGCTGGCGGACGCCGCTCATCCCACGAGCATCGTGCGCGTGATGAGCAAGGGCGAAAAGAAGGCCCGCCGTGTTTCCAAGGTCGAAATGCTCGCCGGAGAGGGCTCATGGACCGAGAATATCGCCGAGGGTCAGATGCGCTTGTCTGCCCCGTCTTTTTTCCAGGTCAACACCAAGGGTGCCGAGATTTTGATCGAGCTTGTCATGGAAGCGCTCGATCCGCAGGAAGACGAGCTTGCCGTGGACCTGTACTGCGGTGCCGGCACCTTTACCCTGCCGCTCGCCCGCCGCTGCGACTTTGTCGCCGCCGTCGAGGCCTACGGCCCCGCCGTGCGCGACCTGCGCCGTAACCTGGAGATCAACAAGCTTGATAACGTCGACGTCATTGGCGGAGACGCGGTGCGCGAGTTCCCCGACCAGGATGCCGACGTCTTGGTGGTCGACCCGCCGCGCGCAGGCCTCGCCCCCGAAGCGATCGACCTTATCGCCAGCACGAGTGCCCGCGATGTCGCCTACGTGAGCTGCGACCCGGCCACCCTGGCGCGCGATCTCAAACGCTTTGTCGAAGAAGGCACCTTCTCCCCCGTAAAGATCGCGCCAGTCGACCTGTTCCCACAAACCTTCCACTGCGAGACCGTCGTCCACCTTAGACGCAACTAGCCACTTAATCATTGCTCAGAAAAATCATTGGGAAATCGAGCGTGGCAAGCGGAAGTCTTCGGGGTATAAGACGGCTAATTGTATGCCGCCTATGAAAGGAACCCTCATGCCCAGCGTTGCCGTTCTCGCCGCCGATGGCTTTGAAACTATTGAATGCTTGACCATGGTCGATGTCATGCGTCGCGGCGGCGTGCGTGCCACGCTCGTCTCGATCATGCCCACGCGCGAGGTCGTGAGCTCGCTGCAGATCCCCGTGACCTGTGATGTGCTCTTTGACGAGATCGACTTTGACGAGTACGACTGCGTCGTGCTGCCCGGCGGCCTGCCCGGTGCCACCAACCTGCGCGCAGATCAGCGCGTCTGCGACGTGGTCTGCGAGTTCGCCGCAACCAAGCACGTCGCCGCCATCTGCGCCGCCCCGTTTATCCTGGGCGAGCTCGACCTGCTCGAGGGGCGCCATGCCACGTGCTTCCCTGGCTTTGAGAAAAGCTTCCCCGAAGGCGCCTATACCGGCGAGAAGGTCACGCAAGACGGCAACATCATCACTGCCAGCGGCATGGCACAGTCCCTCCCCTTTGCATTGGAGCTGCTGCGCACGCTCGCCGGCGACAAGGCCGTCGAGAAGGTCGCCGAGGGCATCCAACTATGATTTTGGCTTCGCAATCGCCGCGCCGCATAGAGCTGATGCGCGAGGCAGGCTACAACATTCGCGTGATTCCCGCGGATATCGACGAAGCGCCCTTTGATGGCGAGGCCCCGCTCACGCTTGTCGAGCGCTTGGCACGCGCCAAGGCGGCTGCCGTTGCTGCCGAGTATGCCGAGCCCAATGAGCTGACGGTCGCGGCCGACACCATCGTCACCTTTGACGGCAAGATTCTGGGCAAGCCGGCAACCGAGGACGAGGCGCGCACTATGCTCCGTGAGCTTTCGGGCCGCACGCACCAGGTCGCAACCGGCGTCTGCATCGTTAAGGCAGGCGATACGGCCGCCCCGCATGCCGCCGAAAGCCTGTCCTTTGTCGATGTGACCGACGTGACGTTCTACGAGCTCACCGACGAGCAGATCGAGCACTACGTCGCCTCGGGTGAGCCCATGGACAAGGCCGGCGCCTACGGCATTCAGGGCACAGGAGGACGCATGCTCGTGCACGATATTTCGGGCGACTTCTATAACGTGGTGGGCTTACCCATCGCCCGCGTCGCGCGCGCGATTCAAAAACTCTCGTAATTGCATCTGGCGCTGGGTATCCCCCGGCGCCTACAATTTTGGCGTACCGTACGGATCCCGACCGGGCACAAGGCGCGGCGGAAAACCGATAGGAGTTAAACATGGATACACTGCTCGAGGCCATTGACGTCTGCGATGTCGATGGCTTTTGCTATGGCAACTATACGGACGAGGAGGCCGGCACCGGTTGCACCGTAATCGTGGCACCCGAGGGCGCCACCGGCGGCGTTGACGTTCGCGGCGGTGCTCCAGCATCGCGCGAAACCGACCTGCTGCGTCCCGAGAACACCGTCGACAAGGTCCACGCCGTCTGCCTTTCGGGTGGATCGGCCTTTGGCCTCGAGGCTGCAAGCGGCGTCGCTCGCGAGCTTGAGAGCCGCGGCATCGGCCTTCCCGTCGGCCCCACGCAGGTGCCTATCGTGTGCTCCAGCTGCATCTTCGACCTCGCCTTTGGCGACCCCACCGTGCGCCCCGACATCGAGGCCGGTGCCGCCGCAGTGCGCGAGGCGCTCGACCACACCCCTGCCTCGCTCGAGCAGGGCAACGTGGGCGCCGGCACCGGCGCCACCGTAGGCAAGCTCATGGGGCCTGCCACCTGCATGAAGGCCGGCCTTGGAGCTGCCGCCGTGGCACTCGGCCCCATCAAGGTGGGCGCCGTGGTCTCGGTCAACGCCTGCGGCAACGTTGTCGACCCCTTCACCGGCGAGTGGGTCGCCGGTATGCGCGCCGCGGCCGATAGCGACCAGATCGTCGACATGGAACTCGCAGCCTTTGCCGCCGCCGGATCCATGCAGATGCCGCTCGACCGCACCAACACCACCATCAGCTGCATCGTCACCAACATGGAGCTCACTAAGGCGCGGGCTACCAAGGTCTCCCAAATGGCAGCAGACGCCTACGCGCACGCCATCCGCCCCACACACACCACCAAACACCAAACCCAAAACAACACCCAACTCCAAGACCACGAAAACCCCCCCAAAAAAAACCACAAACCCCAAAAAAAAACAAAACCCGCCCCAAAAAAAAAAAAAAAAAAACAACAAAACAAAACACCAAAAACACAAAAAACCACAACCACAAAAACACCAAAAAAAACCAAAACAAAACCAACAAC
>CALLST010000351.1:0-2749 GCA_938011875.1 uncultured Collinsella sp.
GGAGGTCCATGATCTCCCAGCCCACGTTGATGATATAGCCGCGCTCGGGTGCACGTCCGGTGGTCTCGATGTCGATACCGAGCACGGTGCCCTGGATGGGCTTGCGGGCGTAGGCCACGCCGAGCGCGTCGCGGTCGCCGCGGATCTCGCGCATGACGGACGCGGCGGTGCGCTTTTGCATCTTGCCGATGGCAGCGCAGGTGTCGGCGTCGGACAGGCCGCGCGAAAGCGTCGCGGGCGTCACGTTGCGCAGGCGCGCCTCGCCAATCTGGTCGCACAGGTCGCGGTTGCGGTCGGCCAGGTCGCGCACGGTGGCAAAGTCGAAGCCGGGGTCGCCCTCGGCGGTAAAGTACTCGGTCTCGAGCACCTTGAGGGCCTCTTCGCCCTTCTGGCGCTCGGACTCCATGGCGCCGTGATCGCCATAGATAAACATGGGGATAAACGGCTGACGCTCGTATTCGAGTGCTTGTGAAACGTTCATAGACTGCTCCTTGGACGGGCCGCGTCGCGCGGCTCGGTGGCATTGAGTTATGGCGAGATGATAGTTTACCATGGGCAACTATTGGCATCGCGCCTAGGACAACTACAATACCCTAGTTGACCGCTAGGACTTTTACAATGCTGCCGAAAGACACGAAAGGTTCCATCCGTCATGGATTTGCTGATTGATATTCTGCTCGACGCCGGCAAGGACACGCTCTCGCTGGTGCCGTTTTTGTTGGTGACGTATCTGGCCCTCGAGACCTTGGAGCACGTCGCGGGCGACCGCGTTAACGGGGCCATCAAGCGCGCCGGCGCCGCGGGTCCCGTGGTTGGCTCGTTGCTGGGCATGGTGCCGCAGTGCGGCTTTTCGGCCATGGCGGCAACGCTATACGCCGGTCGCGTCGTGACGCTGGGCACCCTGGTGGCGGTGTTTCTCTCGACCTCCGACGAGATGCTGCCGCTGTTGCTCGCCGAGCAGGTACCCGTGCAGACCATGGCGATGTTGCTCGCCTCGAAGGCGCTGATCGCGCTGGTCACGGGCTTTATCGTGGATGCGGCTATCCGCGGCCTTCGTCGTAATGCCCGCGCGCATGCGGCGATTCGCCGTACCGTGCTGGGGACCGCTGCCAATCCGGCTCATGTGAACTGCGCGCACGACGACCATACCGGGGGCGACATCATTGATGAAGTGGCCGAGGCGGGAGTAAGTGCTGATCACATCCACGAGCTGTGCGAACGCGATCATTGCGGCTGTGACGAGGATGAGGACGAGCACGGGCACGACCACAGCCACGATCATGGTCACGCGGACGAGCACGAGCGCCACCACGACCACAGCCACTCCCACGAGGGCGCGCCCATCGTGTCGATCATCCGCAGCGCGATCTCGCATACCGTGCAGGTGTCGGTATTCATTTTCCTGGTGACGCTGATTCTGGTCGCCGTGCTCGAGACCTTTGGCGAGTCGGCGATCGAGCAGTTCCTGCGCGGCAACGAGATGCTTGCGGTCCTGGGCTCGGCACTCGTCGGCCTGATCCCCAACTGCTCGGCCAGCGTCGTCATCACGCAACTGTACCTGGAAGGCGCGCTGCAGCTGGCACCGATGCTCGCCGGCACGCTCATTTCCGCCGGCGTGGGTTATCTGGTGCTGTTCCGCACCAACCGCAGCGCCCGCGAAAATGCCGTGTTCCTGATCATGATGTACGTCATCGGCGCTGGCTGGGGCCTCATCCTCTCCGCCTTCGGCCTCTAAGTGGGCCTAACAAAACGGGCTTCAAAATAGCCATGCTCGGCGCCTGCACAATGCGGCGACGCATGGCATTTTGAAGCCCTTTTTTTGTTGAGCCATGGATTTTGAGCGCTCATACCGCCCAAAGCAAAAAAGCAGATTTCCGGGCATGTCCCAAAAATCTACCTTGGTTAGCGCAGCAGCTCGGTGAGTTTGCGCTTAAAGCGAGCCCGGTCTTCGCTGGTAAATGCCGCCGGTCCGCGAGTGCGTCCCCCGGCGCGGCGTACCTTCTTTTCCTCGTGGCGAATAAACAGCTGCATGTCGATAGTCGCCTTGTCGTACACGCGCCCGCGCACACCGATGGCGGCGGCATCGCGGCCGAGCACCATGCTCGCCAGGCCAATGTCCTGCGTCACGACCACGTCGCCCGCCTGCAGGCGTTCGACAATGGCAAAGTCGGCGCTGTCGGCGCCCACGCTCACGTCGAGCGTCGTGACCCAAAAGCCGCGTCGCGCGTGCTCGGCATCGCGCGGGTCGTCGCGGCGAATGTGCCGTTCCAGGTTTTGCGTGCTGTTGCCGGCGATAACAACGGCGACGCCCGCCCGCCGCGCGCAGTCAATCGACTCGCGCGTGACCGGGCAGGCGTCTGCATCAATAAAGAGCGTTCGCGGCATCTAGTGCACCAGTTTGCCAAATTGAATAGCGCGAACAATCAGCGTTACGCCAAACACCAGCAGTGCGGCGCCGCTAAAGATGACGAGCATCTTTGCCGACCACAGTGGATAGATAAACACGAACATGCCGGCGATGATGGAGAGTGCGCCGCTCAGGATGGCGAGGGCGCGGTTGGACGAAAGCTCGGACTCCAGAATGGACATGACACCTTCGACAATCCAGCCAAAGCCGGCCACGATAACCACCATCGTGGTGAGCGTCGCGGTCGAGAAGGCCTGAGTGCGCAGGATTATGACGCCGCCCAGAATGATGAGCAGGTTGGAGATGATGCTCGTCACGCGCCAGCCGGCGGGCAGCAGCGGC
>CALLST010000352.1:0-2748 GCA_938011875.1 uncultured Collinsella sp.
GGCAGGTCTTCAAACGCGACGCAGCTCAGGTCGAAATACTGCATGGCGTAGGCCAGGCGGTTGGTGGGGATGCCGTGGCGCAGGCAGGGGATGGGCGCAGTCGTGTCCAGAACGAGCGGCGGCTCGGGGCGCGCGTCGCCATTTTCGGATACCCGCAGGCGCGGCAGCGTGGACTTGTCCTCGGGCGTGTCCTCGGCTTCCTGCGCGGCACGCAGTGCGGCCGTACGCTCGACCACGTCGGCCAGCTCGGCATCGGTCATGGCATCGCGCTTGGCTGCCAGCTCGGCAGCCTCGGCGCCCTCTGCGCCCTCGGCGGCGTCCACCGGCACCAGCTCGACCAGCGCCATGTGGTCGTTTTCCAGAACCAGCTCGCGCAGCAGGTCCTCAAAGTAGCTGCCGTCCAGCTCGCCGCGCAGCTCCTCGTACACCGGGCCGTACTTGAGCGCCAGCGTCGCGGCGTCGTCATCGTAGAGCCAGGTGCTCAGCGCGTCGCACGCAATGGCCACGCCGTCGGCGATACCGTAGTCGCGCTGGCGCAGGTCGTATTCGTTGCTGCTGATGATGGCTTCCAGGCGCTCGCGCGGAACGCCATGCTCGTATAGGTCGCGGCAGGCGTCCTGGAACACGCGGCGCAGCTCGCGCGCCACGCCGGGCTGCGCGTTTTGCAGCATGATGAGCTCGTAGGGCTGCAGGCTCTCGGCCGCGGTGTAGCTCACCACGTTGCCGCCCAGGCCGGCTGCCAGAATAGCCTTCTTAACTGGTGCCTCGTTAGAACCCAGCAGTGCCTCGAACAGGATATCCGCCGCGATCGTGCGTTTGCGGTCGAGCGCGCTGCCCAGCACCAGGCCCAGGCCCACCAGGGCGTTCTCGGGTGTAGTGGCCATCTCGACGCGCTTGTACTCGCAGGTCACGGGTGCCTGCACGCCCAGCGGATTGGGCGCCAGCGTGGACGGGTCCTCGCCGGCGGCAACGGCAGCGTCCATGCGGCGGCTCGCGGCACTCGGCTGCGACAGATAGCGCTCGTCCAAAAAGGCCAGCGCGCGGTCCACGTCCAGGTCGCCGTAGAGCGTTATATAAGAGTTGGAAGGATTGTAGTGGCGCGCGTGCGTGTCCAGGAACTGCTCGTAGGTGAGCGTGGGAATCGCGCGCGGGTCGCCACCGCTCTCGTGCGCATAGGCGGTGTCGGGATAGAGCGCGGCGTTGACGGCGTCGTCAAGCACGCTCATGGGGTCGGACAGCGCGCCCCTCATCTCGTTGAACACCACGCCGTTATAGCGCAGCGTGCCCTCGCGCAGGCTCGCGGAGCTGTCGCCGTCCTCGCCCTCGGCGCCCTCCGGCAGGTCCAGCTCGTAATGCCAGCCCTCCTGCTCAAAAATGGTGGGCTTGGTATAGATGGCCGGGTTGAACACCGCGTCCAGGTACACGTCCATCAGGTTGTACAGGTCCTGCTCGTTGGTGGTGGCAACGGGGTAGATGGTCTTGTCGGGGTAGGTCATGGCGTTGAGGAACGTCTGCATGGAGCTCTTGATCAGGTCCACGAACGGTTCCTTGACGGGGAACTTGGCCGATCCGCACAGCACCGAGTGCTCAAGAATATGGAACACGCCGGTGGAATCGGCCGGCGGCGTCTTAAAGCCAATGGCAAAGGCCTTGTTTTCGTCGTCGCATGCCAGGTACAGCAGGCGAGCGCCCGAGGCAGTGTGGCGCAGCACGTAGGCGTCCGAGTCGAGCTCGGGCACGGTCTCGCAACGCTCGATGGCAAAACCGTGGCAGGTGGTGCCGGGTACCAGCAGCGCGGCGGCAGCGGCGCGCGGGTCGGTTGAGGTAGTGGGCATATGCAGTCTCCTTTGACGCCCCAGCGGGGGCGAATCGAGTCGAATCCTCGAGAGTATACCCATATGGGGCGCGGCTCTGCAGCGAACTGGAGACGATGTGGGTGGATTGGCATGGGCCCCGCGTGTCCCGCCAAATGAGCGTGGATTTTCGGACGAAATAATCCGTCGCAGGTCCAAATGCCGTCCAATTATCCACTCCCGCACACCTTTCGTCTCCAACCGTGAGATGAGAGATAGACGAGAGACGTATACGAAAGATGGCTATACAGCAAAGAGCCAAACAATTAATAGTGCTGTTTGGTTGGTGATTGTTTTTCAGTAAAAACACTTACGAATAAAGCAAGTTGCAAACAGCTGCCCCCTTATTTCGTGCTCATTTTTAAGGCGAGAAATTGCCGTCATATGATCGGACGAGTTACAACGTTTGCGATTTAGTATTTGGCGCGGATGCGGTCGATTTCGATGAAACGCTAGTTGACCACGCGGTAGATTGTGCTTTCTCCCAGACGCCCCGGCAATGCGCAATAAGCCAGATAACAAAGCCATTGCCGGAGCGTCAATCCATGGGGAATTCCGGGAAAGCTTCTGCGGACAGTCAAAAGGGTCGGCGGCCCCAAGCGGATTAAAGGTATTTGCATAAGACGTCATTTAACTAGGGACGATGCATATTGAATCGTTCAATGAACTTGCACGCTGTGTCCAACAATGCCGATTGTTGTTTAAAGGGGCTTGATGAAAGAACAGAATCAAAATAATACTTGCATAGTTAGTTATATAAAGTATTATAACGTTATGGGATGAATGAAGGGTTCATCCAAGTGAGTTAGGAGTAAGGGATGTTCAATTTCGATGAGCCTCGTTACGAGAAGGTTGTGAGCGATGCCCTCGCTCTCCGTCCTCAGATTGAGGCTGC
>CALLST010000353.1:0-1516 GCA_938011875.1 uncultured Collinsella sp.
AATACGTCCTACGCAGCCTCGACAGGTACGCAGGGGAGAAAATACCGGCCGTGCGAATTGGCAATCTTCCAAAGTGTCTGGACGCATACCGTCCGATCTCCGATAGCCGTACTCCCGAGTACAACCTCTTTATCATTGAAGTTCTGTCTAGGGCTTTTGAGTCGCAGGACGCTTCCCTCACTCCTATATCCTGTCTAGAAAAGGCTTATTGCTTCGAATCGAGCCCCGAGATAGAGGCCTGCCGGTTCGCGTCGACCGTTGCATTCTACGCGGCAACCTACGGCTCTTGTGACGAGGCCAACAATAGGTACTACGGGTGCCCCGGCGGTTTCGATGGCGAGAGAATCGAGACCATGGAAGACCTATTTCTTCTTACTGTCTTCCAGATATATACCAAGCTTCTGCTTCCGAACGAAGGGTAAGAAATAACACGAGGCATTCGTTATTTGACTCTGCCTAATTCTGCCACATTCATTTTTCGTTATCTCACTCATTTCCTTTATAACTTGGGTATACTTGAATCAGAAATTGGTCGTAGGGCGCGACCAACGGAATCAAAAGAAAGCCCACTGAGAAGATTTTGGTCGTAGGGCGCGACCAACGGAATCAAAAGAAAGCCCACTGAGAAGATGCCTTCAATCTCTTTGGGTTGGAGGCATTTTCTTTTTCGGAGGGTCTGCATGAATTCTAAAATCGTCTTTTTGACAAACTCGTTCTACAAAGATCATCCAAACCCGCCGTTCAAAGAGATGGAACAAAAGCAAAATCGTCCTTGCATCGTCTTTTTGGTCGAAATCGAGGGACATACGTGGGCCATACCATTTCGCTCGCATATTCGCCATGGGCACGCATTCTTTACCGATGCCGAAAACAAATGCGGAATTGATTATTCGAAAGCCGTTGTTGTAGACAGGCCAGAATATATAGATCAACAGGTGCGTCCACACTTGCGCCAGAACGAATATGAAGCTCTCCGCGGAAATGAATTCGCAGTTCAAAAGGGATTTGAAAAATATATCAAGCTTTTCAAGCGGGCTGTTCGATCGGGACATCCGCGCTATCAATCGCTTATCAAGTATTCTACGTTGCAGAATTATGATTTGTAGCCTAGTTGGAGCATAGTGGATTCAGGCTCCGCCGTATGCTTAAATCATATTCACACGAGAATTAAAGGAAGGGACGCCATGTGAAGGCCACAAAGCGTCCCTTCTTTTCCTGATTGACAGCCGGGGTCAGGCTCTCAGTGTGTCGGACACCAGCTGGGCCTGGACCGATGCTGACCACCTGGAGCTTAACGGCAACGTCGCCCAAGACAAACATAACGACCAAGACCACGATGACCAAGACTCGCTGCCCGCATCCTCCAAGCCAAGAGCCACCACTGCGACCGCAGAGACGCTCCCCAAGACCGCCGACAACAACTGGATAGCCGCTTCCTTAATGCTTTTCCTTCTTGGAACAGCACTCCTGGCTGCCGCATATCGCTGCTAAGGCCCGTTAAAGCGAGACCAGGGGA
>CALLST010000354.1:0-10202 GCA_938011875.1 uncultured Collinsella sp.
GGCGTATGGGGCAACATCGCCTGCTCGGGCAGTCCTGCTCGCACGGAGAGCACATTAAGTGCTCTCCGGCTCGTGCGGAACTCGCGATCGATGTTGCCCCATACGCCCGTCCAGGTCCTTAGATAACGTTGCTTGCGAACGTCGCTCTGCTCGTCCGCTTTTTTGATCTGGAGAGCCGGGTGGGCTGATATATATGGACAAGGGGCTCCCCCGTTGGTGGACGGGGGAGCCCCTTGTTGCGTTTGGGTTGTTGGTGCGATCTACAGATGCGAGACGATCAGTTCCATCTTGCCTTCGAGGTCGATGGAGCTGACGGTGTTCGGGGCCAGCAGGTGGCTTCCCTTGTGGACGGGGTCGCCGCAGACGGTGCCTTCGCCGTCGATGACCGACAGACACATGAAGGGCCAGCGCTGGTCGAGGGTCTTGCTGCCGTCGACACGCACGCGATCGACGGTGTAGCAGGAGTTAGACTCGAGCTCGGTCACGCCATCGACCTCGGGTGCGGTTACCGTGCCGTCGGTCGGAGCCTGAGCATCAAAGTCGATGCAATCGAGGCTCTGCTCAATGTGCAGTGGGCGCAGCTTGCCGTCGGTGCCGGGGCGGTCGTAGTCGTACAGACGATACGTCACGTCGCTCGACTGCTGCGTCTCCAAAATGAGCGTGCCGGTCTTGATGGCATGCACGGTACCGGAATCAATCTGGAAAAAGTCGCCCTTGTGGATCGGCAGCACGTTGAGCATGTCGTCCCAACGGCCTTCCTCGATCATCTGTGCGGCCTCGACGCGGTCCTTGGCGCGCTGGCCGACAATGATCGTGGCACCGGGCTCGCAGTCCAGCACATACCAGCACTCGGTTTTGCCCAAGCTGCCGTTCTCGTGCTTGGCGGCGTACTCGTCGTTGGGGTGAATCTGGATCGAAAGGTCGTCCTTGGCGTCCAGAATCTTGATGAGCAGCGGGAACTCCTTGCCTTCACAGTTGCCAAAGAGCTCGCGGTGCTCGGCCCACAGCCACGACAGCGTGTGGCCGGCGTACGGGCCCTCAGCGATCTGGCAGTCGCCGTTGGGGTGGGCCGAGATGGCCCAGCACTCACCGATGGGACCATCGGGAATGTCGTAACCAAATACGGTTTCGAGCTGGCGGCCGCCCCAGATCTTCTCGTGGAAGATCGGCGTCAGCTTAATCAAATCGGACATGTTCATACCCCCATTGTGTTGCGCGGGCGCTGCACAAAACAGCTCAAAGCGAGCGCCCGGATGACTACAAAAACCTATGCCAACGTTACGTTGTGCAACTCAAAGCGGTCGCCAACGTTGCGCGAGACCGAATACTCAAAGGCGGCGCCGCTGTCCAAAAAGCCAATCTGGGTGAGCTCGAGCAGGGGAGAGCCAGGTTTGGTGTCCAGGCGATTGGCTTCTTCCTCGGTTGCTGCCACGGCGCGAATGGTACGGTGGAAGCTCGAAATCTTCAGCCCACATTGCTCGCGGATGAAGTGGTAGACCGATCCGTACAGGTCCTTCTTTTTAAGGCCTGGAATCAGCTCGAGGGGCATGTAGGTGTACTCGATAACGATGGGCTTCCCATCGGCCTGACGCACGCGCACGACGTGATAGGCAAAGTCATCCTCGGCAATTCCCAGCTGGGCTGCGATGTCCGCTGGTGGATTAACAATCGAGAAATCGTAGACCACCGAGGTCACCTTTTCCCCGCGGTGCTCATACGAAAAGCCCTGGGCACGGTCGTTTTTGCCCTGGAAAAACGCCTGGCCGGGAAGTCCCGCCGTGTCCTTAACGTAGGTACCCGATCCGCGCCGGCTGGTAATAAGACCTTCCTCGGTGATTTGCTCGATAGCTCGTTTGACGGTGATTTTGGAAACGCTATAGAGCTCACAGAACTCAACGACGGTGGGAAGCTTGTCGCCCGGTTTAAGAGCGCCATCCTCGATACTTCGACGAATATCTGCAGCTATCGCCTCGTATTTGGGAATCATGGAACCTCCTTTCCGACATATATGAATACAAAAAGTAAGTATAACCCTCAACAGGGCATCCATATTACTTTTATCTAAGAAGTTCGAGAAAGAAAAAAGAAAAAGACGCTTTACTTTTAAAATTAGAGCGCTATAGTTTAAGCAACGAACGGAATCCTTCCGCACAACAGGATCGACCGTTTGGGGACGGTTTTGTTTTGGCGGGTTGGATATCGGTATGGCCGGTGCGCGCCCGCGCCGGATAACCTGCCAAAGCAAACCCGTCTCCAACCGGAAGCTCTAGAACACGAAAGCGAGGACTTTGATGGCACAGTATCAGCTGCCCAACGACTTCTTCTTTGGCGCTGCTATGTCCGGCCCGCAGACTGAGGGTCAGTGGAACCAGGGCGGCAAGCTCGAGAACCTGTGGGACACCTGGTCCATCCAGGATCTGGGTTCGTTCTACAACCGCGTTGGCTCTTACGCCGGCAATGACTTTATGGCCAAGTACCAGGAAGACCTTCGCATTTTGAAGGACTTGGGTCTGGATACCTATCGCACTTCCATCCAGTGGAGTCGTCTGCTCGATGCCGACGGCAACCTCAACGAGGAAGGTGCCGCGTGGTATCACGAGTTGTTCCGCGCCTCTCGCGAAGCCGGCTTGGAGCCGTTTGTCAACTTGTACCACTTTGACATGCCCACCTACCTCTTTAACCGTGGCGGCTGGGAGAGCCGTGAGGTTGTCGAGGCTTACGCACATTACGCCGACGTCGCCTTCCACGAGTTTGGCCAGGAGATTAAGTACTGGTTCACCTTTAACGAGCCCATCGTCGAGCCCGAGCAGCGCTATCAGGAGGGCGTGTGGTTCCCGCAGCTCCACGACTTCAACCGCGCCCGCACCGTGCAGTATCACATCTCGCTGGCGCACGCGCTGGCCGTGGCCAACTATCGTCGCGCCTATGACGAGGGCGCTATTCGCGCCGATGCCAAGATCGGCATGATCAACTGCTTTACCCCGGTCTACACCAAGGAGAACCCCAGCGAGGCGGACCTCGAGGCCGTGCGCATGACCAGCGGCATCAACAACCGCTGGTGGCTCGACCTCATCACCAAGGGCGAGCTTCCTGCCGACGTGCTCGACAGCCTGGCCGAGGGCGGCGTTAAGCTCCCGTTCCGCGCCGGCGACCAAGAGATCCTTAAGCAGGGTGTTGTCGACTGGCTCGGCTGCAACTACTACCACCCCACGCGTGTTCAGGCGCCGGCGAGCAAGGTCGACCAGTACGGCCTGCCGCACTTTGCCGACGAGTACGTATGGCCCGACGCCGTTATGAACGAGAGCCGCGGCTGGGAGATCTACCCGCAGGGCCTCTACGACTTTGGCATGGACTGCGCTAAGAACTACCCCGATCTTGAGTGGTTCGTTTCCGAGAACGGCATCGGCATCATGGACGAATACAAGAACCGTGACGCCGAAGGAACCATCCAGGATGACTACCGCGTCGACTTTGTACGCCAGCACCTGGAGTGGGTTGCCAAGGCAATTGCCGAGGGCGCCAAGTGCCGTGGATACCATTATTGGGCCGTCATCGATAACTGGTCTTGGGCCAATGCCTTTAAGAATCGTTACGGCTTTGTCGAGGTCGATCTCATGGACGGCTACAAGCGCCGCCTTAAGAAGTCGGCGGCCTGGCTCAAACAGGTCGCCACGACCCACGTGGTTGATTAGCGACCGGGCGAACGCCCAGACCGCGCGCCGCCGCGCGCAACACATGGCACATCTGGTGGCAGAGGGCGACAGACCACCGTGCGCATAGGAAAAGGCCGGATTTGAAAGTTAGGAGCAATCATGGCCAGTGACAACGGAAAGAGCTTCCTCGACAAGTTTGCCGAGGTCTCTGCGAAGGTGGGAAACCAGGTTCACCTGCGTTCCCTGCGTGACGCCTTCGCGACCATCACGCCGCTCTATATCCTTGCGGGTATCGCGGTTCTTATTAACAACGTCGTGTTCCCTCTGTTCCCGCTCGATGCGGCGGGCCTTGCCAACCTTCAGACGTGGGGCTCGGCAATTACGCTGGGCACCCTCAACGTCTCTGCCATTATCTTGGCCGGATTGATTGGCTACAGCCTCGCCAAGAACAAGCGTTTCGATAACCCGCTCGCTTGCGTGGTCGTCGCCATCTCTGCCTTCGTCATCATGATGCCGCAGCAGATCACCGCCTCGCTTGCCGCCACGAGCCCACTGCTCACCGACAAGATCACCTCCGCCGAGGTCACGGGCGCCCTTTCGACTGCCAACACCGGCACCAACGGTCTGTTCTCGGCTATTATCATCGCCCTGCTTTCCGTCTCGCTCTTCATCAAGATTTCTGGCGTCGAGAAGCTCAAAGTTAAGCTGGGCGAGGGCGTGCCTCCCGCGGTCTCCAACTCCTTCAACGTCATGATTCCGATGCTGCTTAACCTCGCGGTCTTCGCTCTTGCCGCAGCCCTGCTCGCCGTGTGCGCCGGCACCGATCTGTGCACCATCATCTCCACGTGCATCTCCAACCCGCTCAAGAGCATCATGAACGCCGGTCCGTGGGCTGTTATCCTCATCTACACCCTTGCTAACCTGCTGTTCTGCGTCGGTATTCACCAGTCCACCATCTCTGGCGCTACCGTCGAGCCGATCCTGACCATGCTCATCGTCGACAACATGGCTACCTTTGCCGCCGGTGGCACCATCCAGCCCGATCACTACATGAACATGCAGATCGTCAACAGCTTCGCCCTTATCGGCGGCTCGGGCTGCACCCTCATGCTCCTGCTCGACACGCTCCTGTTCTCCAAGAACAAGGCTTCCGAGACCGTTTCCAAGATGGCTATCCTGCCTGGTCTGTTCAACATCAACGAGCCGGTTATCTACGGTTACCCCATCGTGTACAACCTGCCGCTCATGATCCCGTTCGTTCTTCTTCCCGATCTGTTCATCGGCATCACCTATGGCCTTACCTGCGCAGGCATCATCAGCCCCTGCATCGCCCAGGTGCCCTGGACCATGCCTCCCGTCATCAATGCCCTGCTCGCTACGGGCTTTGACTGGCGCGCCGGCGTGTGGCAGGCTATCGAGATTGTCATTGGCATGGCCGTCTACCTGCCCTTTATGAAGATTTCCGAGAAGGCAATCGCCAAGCAGGAGGCTTTCGCCGAGTAGAACGCCTAACGTTCGTCCCTTTCACCTTTGCGGGCGCCGGTACGCGGTGCCGGTGCCCGCAGCTCTCTCCCTTGTGTAAAGATGCAGGGGGGTGGGCACAATAGCCGCAAGGAATAAAACCAGTTGTCGTCTGCGCGCCGCGCAGTTATAAGGAGGAAACCATGAAGAAGATCATGCTCTGCTGCAATGCCGGCATGTCCACGAGCCTGCTGGTCCAGAAGATGCAGGCCGAGGTTGCAAACCGTGGTCTGGATATTGAGGTCGAGGCTCGTCCCATGAACGAGGCCCACGATCACCTGGACGAGTGCGACATGTTGCTGCTTGGTCCGCAGATCGGCTACACCAAGGGCGATTTTGAGAAGGAGGCCGCCGGCCGCTTCCCGGTTGAGGTTATCAACATGGTCGACTACGGCCGCATGAACGCTGCCGGCATCATCGACCACTGCGTCAGCGTGATGGGCTAGGTGCTCTGCATGGAGGATATGAACGAACTGCAGATGACCTGCTTTGAGATCATCAGCTACGTCGGTACCGCCAAGAGCATGTACATCAATGCCGTGCAAAAGGCCAAGGAGGGCGATTTTGACGCCGCCGAGGAGCTTATCAAGCAGGGCGACGAGGCCTATAACGGTGGCCACGATGTTCACATGGGGCTTCTGAAGAAGGAGGCCAACGGCGAGCGTAACGGCGAGGCCCCGTTGATTTTGCTGCATGCCGAGGACCAGATGGCCGGCACCGAGACCATGCGCGTCATGGCGACGGAGCTCATCGAGGTTCACAAGCAGCTGCAGGCACTTCAGGCCTAGTCGGCGTTATCGCCGCGACGGACCGTGCGGTCCAACAGACAACATAGTCCCTTTGACGGGCGCCGGGAGCCTCCGCCTCCCGGCGCCTTTATTTTTGGGGATGGTCTTGCGCGGCCTGTTGGGCAGCCAATTGCGTTACCCCAGATAAAACCTGCCAAAACAAACCTGTCCCTTTTTGGTAGGTTTTTGCCTTGAGAGCGGTACCATACAGGCAATGTTTAAACGAGAAAGGTGGGCTCCCATGGAACCTAAGCAGTACTACATCGGCATCGACGTCGGCGGCACTTCGGTTAAGGAGGGCCTGTTCGATGAGGACGGCAACCTGCTTGCCAAGGCCAGCGTACCCACGCCTCCCATCGTTGACGCTGCGGGCTTTGCCGCGGTGACCGAGGCGATCGACCAGGTGGTCGCCAAGGCGCAGATTCCGCGTGCCTTTGTGGCTGGCATTGGCCTGGCCGTTCCGTGCCCCATCCCGGCCTCGGGCGATGCCAAGGTCAAGGCCAACATTGCCATTAACCTGCCCGAGCTTAGGATCGCCATTCAGGAGCACTGCCCCGACGCGGTCGTTAAGTACGAGAACGATGCCAACGCTGCTGCCATGGGCGAGGCCTGGCTCGGCTCTGCCAAGGGCGTGCAGAACGTGGTGATGGTCACCATCGGTACCGGCGTGGGCGGCGGCGTTATCGTCAACGGCGACGTGGTGTCGGGCGTTGTGGGCGCCGGCGGCGAGATTGGCCACATGTGCCTGAATCCCGACGAGGAGCGCACCTGCGGCTGTGGCGGCCATGGCCACCTGGAGCAGTATTCCAGCGCCACTGGCGTGGTGAGCAACTACCTTGCCGAGTGCAAGAAGGCGGGCGTCGAGCCCATCGAGCTCACCGGCCCCTCCGATTCCAAGGACGTGTTCCAGGCCTGCCGCGAGGGCGACAAGCTTGCGCTGGCCGCAGCCGACACCATGGCCGACTACCTTGGCCGCGCCCTGGCGCTTATCGCCAACGTGGTCGACCCCGAGATGTTCCTGATCGGCGGCGGCGCCTCCGCCTCGGCCGACGTCTACCTCGACAAGGTCCGCGAGCACTTTAAGCACTACGCGCTTTCCGCCTCGCGCGAGACGCCCATTAAGGTCGCTTCGCTCGGCAACGACGCTGGCATCATCGGCGCCGCCTACGTAGCCCTGCGCGCCGCCGGTAAATAGCTGGTGCAAGGGGGTCAGGTTACTTTGCACCAACATGGTGTAAAAGGGACAGCCTTGGCCCCCGTGCCTACCCCAAAATATGCCGTGGCCCTTCCGTCTGCGAAGGCTCGGCATCGGCGTGCTACCATAGCTACGTCCAAGTACACATATCAAGTGGAGGATATCCATGGCAAACGTTCTTGTCTTTGGTCACCAGAACCCCGATAACGACGCCATCATGAGCGCCGTCGTCCTGTCCCAGCTGCTCAACCAGGTTGAGTATGCCGGCAACACCTACGAGGCCTGCGCCCTTGGTCAGCTTCCGGCCGAGTCCGCCAAGCTGCTCGCCGACGCCGGCATCGCCGAGCCCCGCGTGATCGAGTCCGTCGAGGCCGGTCAGCTCGTCGTCCTCACCGACCACAACGAGTCTGCCCAGTCCGTCGCCGGCCTTAAGGACGCCACGGTCTTTGGTGTCGTCGACCATCACCGCATCGGCGACTTCGAGACCGCCGGCCCGCTGCACTACATCTGCCTGCCCTGGGGCTCCAGCTGCACCATCGTCACCAAGCTCGCCGGCGTGCTCGGCGTTGAGCTTTCCGACGTCCAGGCCAAGCTGCTGCTCTCGGCCATGATGACCGATACGCTCATGCTCAAGAGCCCCACCACCACCGATGTCGATCGCGCCGTCGCCGCCAAGCTCGGCGAGCAGGTGGGCGTCGACCCGGTCAAGTTTGGCATGGAGGTCTTCCTTACCCGTCCGTCCGGCTCCTTCACCGCAGCCGAGATGGTCGGCAACGACATCAAGATGTTCGAGCCCGCCGGCAAGAAGCTGCTCATCGGCCAGTACGAGACCGTCGACAAGACCCGCGCACTCGGCATGATCGACGAGATTCGCGAGGCCATGCGCGCTTACGCCGCCGAGAAGGGTGCTGACGGCATCGTCCTGTGCATCACCGACATCATGGAGGAGGGCTCGCAGGTCCTGCTCGAGGGCGAGACCGAGGCTGCTCAGAAGGGCCTGGGCATTGCCGACGAGCACGACGGCGTCTGGATGCCGGGCGTCCTCTCCCGTAAGAAGCAGGTCGCTGCCCCCATCATGGCCGCCTGCTAGATTCTTTTGGCCTAACACCGACGACCGGATCGCGGACGCCCCGCGCTCCGGTCGTTTTTTGTGCACGGCGCCGCGTCGTCTCTTGGACAGGCGTGCCCGTGCCGTTGAGCAAATAATGTTCAACCTGTGGTTCCGCTTTTCGGCCACGCCTGCGTGCTTGTCGTGCAGGGTAGGCTAGATGCAAGCGTAATACGTTAGAGCGCGGCGCCGCCACTTAGGCGGGCCGTGCTTTTTTAAGACGGGAGCTTTCCCGTGAAAGGAGCCGCCCATGGCAGCACCCGAGCAGCTGTTTAACGTTCGTGAGCGCAAGCGTTTTGAGCGCCACGACATTTGGGAGCGCATCACCGAGAACGGCACGATTTCCGCCGCCGTCATGGTCTTCGCCGCCATCGCCGCCGTTATTTGCGCCAACACCGATGCCTACGAGGCCATCCATCACTTTTTGGAGACCCCGCTGTATGTGGGTCTGGGCAACCTCACGGCTGGCCTCACCGTCGAGCTTTTCGTCAACGACTTCCTCATGGCGATTTTCTTTTTGTTGGTGGGCATTGAGCTTAAGTACGAGATGACGGTCGGCGAGCTCAAGAACCCGCGTCAGGCGATGCTTCCCATGCTGGCGGCCGTGGGCGGCGTCGTCGTTCCCGCCTGCATCTACCTGATCTTTAACCATGCCGGCGCGCACAACGGCTGGGCCATTCCCATGGCAACCGATATTGCCTTTGCGCTGGGCGTGCTGTCGCTTTTGGGCAATCGCGTGCCCAACGGCGTGCGCGTGTTCTTCTCGACGCTCGCCATCGCCGACGACCTCATCTCCATCGCCGCCATCGCCATCTTCTACGGTCAGAGCCCCAATCCGTTTTGGTTGGGCGCCGCCGCGCTTGTGACCTGCGCGCTCGTGTGGCTCAACAAGACGCAGCATTACCGCCTTGCCCCGTATTCGGTACTGGGTCTGCTGTTGTGGTTCTGCATGTTCAAGAGCGGCGTGCATGCTACGCTCGCCGGCGTCATCCTGGCCTTCACCATTCCGGCCAAGTGCGGCGTTAAGCTCGATAGTCTGACTGACTGGCTGGGCGAGTGCCTGCCGCTGCTCGATGACCGCTACGACGACGAGGCGCACATCCTGGGCCAGCATGACTTTACCGTCTCGACTACCAAGGTCGAGCGCGTCATGCACCGCGTGACCCCGCCGCTCATCCGCATGGAGCGTCTGATCTCCACGCCGGTCAACTTTGTGATCCTGCCGATTTTCGCGTTCGTCAACGCACAGGTTCGCCTAGTGGGCGTGGACATGAGCACGCTGCTCACCGACCCGGTGACGCTCGGCGTGTACTTTGGCATGCTGCTGGGCAAGCCGATCGGCATCTTTGGCATGACGTTCGCCTTGGTCAAGCTCAAGGCCTGCGAGCTGCCGCACAACGTCAACTGGCACATGATTGCCGGTGTGGGCATTCTGGGCGGCATCGGCTTTACCATGTCGATTCTCATCAGCGGCCTTGCCTTCCCGACGGCCCAGTTTGAGGTTCTGGCCGCCAAGGCCGCTATTCTCGCCGGCTCTGTCACCGCGGCCGTACTTGGCATGATCTACATGAGTGTGATCTGCAAGCACCCCGCGCCCAAGAACGAGTAGGCGCGTAGAAACAGACGCCAGAGTCTGCTCGAGCGCGTGTAAAACGCGGTTTTGAGTGGTACTTGCCACCTGCCGGACACCCCAGTGGCCAAAAAACGCCGTTTGTGAGTACTGTCACAAACGGCGTTTCATTTTAGGCGCGAAAAATAATGTACAAATCTATTCTGTCTGTGCATTAACGATTGCGTGGCTGGACGAAAAATGCCGATGCATCCTTCCAAAACCGGACACAAAAGGTCGCGCGCGCAGATGTGGTGTAAGAGTGTCCTGAGGTCCGTCGCTGCAAGTCCCGATGTTACTCCTTCTTGAGGCCGCGCTTCTCGACTAT
>CALLST010000355.1:0-6618 GCA_938011875.1 uncultured Collinsella sp.
GCTACAATAAACAAGGTTAGTGCCAGTCCAGCATGAAATTGAGGAACGTATGCATTTTTTCTCAGTAAGTGATCGTCGTTACTGCTTCGATGAGGTCACTCGCAATTGCTTTCAGGTTGACCAAGCATCAGAAGATGCGCTTCGCATATTTGAAGCATCGGGAAGAACGGTCAACTCGAAGTTGCTAACAAAGTCACTTGCTGCGAAAGGCTACGACCAAACGACCATAGCAGAACTTGAAGACGACATTGATGAGTATCAACGATTGTCTGAGCGGACTTTCTTAACAAAAGACACGCCTCGAAAACTTAGATCCATCGAACTCCACGTTTCACATGCATGCAACCTTGGTTGTAGTTACTGTTTTGCCGGTAAAGGAGATTATGGGACGTCTCCTCTGCTGATGACAGACGAGATAGCCTTCAAGGCGGTCGACTACCTCGTCGCAAGTTCATCGGAAAACGAAACGCTTGCGATCGTCTTTTTTGGTGGGGAACCCATGATTAACGAGCCGCTGATATGGAAAACGGTCGACTATTCAAAAAGAATATACCCCAATAGAAACTTTACCTATTCTATTACGACCAACGGAACGCTTTTGAATGACACTGCTGTGAATTCTTTCAAGGAGCACGGGTTTTCTGTTCTGATTAGTCTCGATGGTACAGGATGCAAGCACGATGCATCGCGCCCGTACAAGACGGGAGGCGGCTCTTTCTCCGATATCGACAAAAACGTTCGTCGTTTTTCCGAGTCGTTCCCCTTCGGCGCAAGAGCGACCTTAACAAATAATAACTGTAACCTTGTTGAAGACTATCTTCAGTTTAAAGAGATGGGCTTCAGAAGGATTTACTTCTCGCCCGTGAGCTCATTCGATGAGAATATCAAACTCGACGAACACTCATTAAACAAAATCAGGGCGGGCTTAATAGATTTGGCGGATCAATATCTCAAACAGATTGATCAAGGGGAAAAGCCCTTGTTTAGAACATTGAAAACTGCAATTGATTTGATTATGAGCAACAGGATCGCCTTTGTCGGATGCGGGGCTGGCAGGCGTTTTATTTCTGTGACTCCCGAAGGAGACGTATACCCCTGTCACAGGTTTGTCGGGATGATGCGATTCAAAATGGGCAACATCGTCACCGGAATTGACGAAACTAGGTATATTGAAAACTGGAGTCAGGGTGTCGAAAAAAGAATTGACTGTACGGACTGTTGGGCTCGTTCTTTCTGTGGTGGGGGCTGTAGCTGGGAGGCTGCAGACGAGCACGGCTACTTGCCCAAGAGTCTACACCCTGCATCATGTGAATATAGAAAAATGTGCTACGAGATGGCTTTTGACCTTATTTCCCGCCACTCATCTTCGCAGGAGAAAAATCAACGAGAAGCTACTGTATCGGAATAAGCGGTTCAGCGCATTGCTGTCACCATTGTGGAGGTGTTCGTTCTTCTGATTACCGTCTGCGAAGCTTATTGCTACGTTCGCCGAAACCATTCTAGAAATATGGTGAACTAGACATCTTGGTTTGTTATACACAATATTGAGGTTTTTTCTGCACTCAAAGGGAGGTAGTCGTGAAGCATATTCATCCGATTAATCCAGGAAGTGGCGACGAGGCAGGCGTGAAGCCGATGTCTTTTGACTGCCTCTTGGGCATTACTGACATCTGTACTGTTTATGATAAAGCAGATGGCTGTGGTGCATACGATTACTGCGACTATGACATGGATGGCGGCAGCATCTGCGTTGTAGATCACTGTGGCATTGATCAAACGTAGTCTCTAATTGGATTAAGGTGAGGAGCTGTTATGAAGCATATCCATCCTGTTGGTTCAAGTGGAAATGAAAATCCTCCCGTTGAGCCTTGTTGTCTTGGAGTTGATATATGCAATTTTTACGACATCGCCGAGTGCCCTGTTGCGGATTGGTGCTATGTCGATAAAGAATCAAGCTGTGTTTTGCCAGCAGATTGGTGCGATCCAGTTGACGAGTAGTTTTGTGGCTAGGAACTATTTGGTCCAATTCAGAATAAGATGGGAACAAATACCAAAATCTCGTGTCTGGGAGGAGTTATGCCATTATTGCAAGGTCTCGTTGGATTAGCCTTTATACTTGCATTATATCTGGCACCTTTTTTAATTTTATTCTTCATTATCCGACTCTTTCTTCGGAAAAAATAGGAGTATCACGCAAACATTAGCGTAGCTTTCTTCCAATATGAGCCGAGCATTGGCAAGTGGAATAAGAAGCCCGACCGTTCGCCACATTGAACTGCGTCCCAAATCTTGGACGCCCTAAATAGCGACTAGGCCGCGAGGGCCTGATTCCGGAACTCCTCCGGGGTCAGGCCCTTCAATCTTACCTGCCTCCGGCTCGTGTTCCAGTGGACTATGTATTCCTCCAGGTCGCGTTTGAAATCCTCGAACGTCTCCCACTCGCGGCCCCGGTAGAACTCGTCCTTGACGTGGCCGAAGAGCTGCTCGGTGGCGGCGTTGTCGATGCAGTTCGCCTTCCTGGACATGCTCTGGACGATGCCGGCGGCCTCGAGCCTGGATGTGTACGAGGCGTGCTGGTACTGCCAGCCCCGGTCCGAGTGCATGGTCGGGGCGGCGCCCTCGGGGATCTTGGACAGCAGCTCGTCGAGCATCCTGACCTGCTGGGCCATGTCGGGCGTGGTCGATATGTCGCTCGCCACGATCTCCTTGGTGCAGAAGTCCAGCGTCGGGGCCCAGTAGGCCTTGCCGCCCGCCACCTTGAACTCGGTGACGTCCGTTCCCAGCTTCCGCCACGGGGCCCCGGCGTCGAAATCCCTCGCGATCACGTTCTCGAACGTCCTGCCGACGACGCCCCTGTACGAGTTGTACCTGTGGTAGGCCGTCTCGCGTCTGATACCGCAGCGAATCCCCATCTCGCGCATCATCTTGAGCACGGTCTTGTCGGCTATCACGGCCCCCTCTTCCGCCCTGAGGCACATCGCTATCTGCCGGTGCCCGCAGCCGTTGGCGGTGCGCGAGAAGATCTCGGCGGCCGCCTCCCAGAGCTCGGGGCGCGTGGGCCTCGGCGGGTGCGCGAGGGCGTAGTAGTAGGTCGACCGCTTGAGCTCGGCGCATGCGAGCAGGTGCCCGAGCGCGTGCCCCTCGGCGCGCAGGGCCGCGACCGCTTCGGCCTTCGCCCTGGTCAGAGCCCGTCCCTCTCGACCAGGGCGCGTAATTTTTTAGGTAGGCCACCTCGGCCTCGAGCCTACGGCACCGCTCCTCGAGCTCCTCCTCGCGGGTCCGCGGCCTCGCCTTGGAACCCTTCGGCCGGCCCTTGGGCCTCGGGCGCAGGGCCTCCGCGCCGCCCCGGCGGTATAGCGCGCACCACTTCTTGAGCGGCGACATCGACATTATGCCGAACGCCGCCATCGCCTCGGTCTTCGTCATGCCGCCGTCGACGACGGCGGAGGCGGCGGCGACCTTCTGCTCGTATGTGTACCTGCCCTGCTTTCCGTCCATGCGCAGCAGCACCTCGCTCCCGAATGCGCGGTATATCTCCTGCCATCTTCTCACGGCTTCCACGGGAAGCGAAAGGGCAATCGCGGCAGATTTATACCCGTGCCCGAGCTCGAAGAGCCCTATGGCCGCCTTCCTGGCCTCGATATCATGCTTCACTCTCAAATCAACGCGCATAAAGAAAGCCTCCCATTTCTCATGTCCAAGAAATGGGAGGCAGTTCACAAACGTGAGGCGGGCCGTTTTCGTTTGAGCAATCATGCAGCGACGTGATGGGGCAAATTAATCCACGCGCTTGTCGCCCATAAAGAAGAGCGCCACCGTACCAGGTCCGGTATGCGAGCCAATCAGAGTACCGATGTCATTGATCTCAATCTTGCCTTTAAGCTGCGGAACCTGTTCCTCAATCAGCGCCGCAACCGCCTCGGCATCCTCGCGGCACGCCGAGTGCGACATGATGCACTTACCCGAATAATCCGCACCGTCCTGCACGTGTGCCATCATGGTCTTAGCCATCTCGGAAATCGCGCGCTTCTTAGTGCGAATCTTCTCACGTGGCGACAGCCCACCTTCGCAATCGACCGTCATAAGCGGGCAAATCTTAAGCGCCGTGCCGATGATCGCGCTCGCAGCCGAAATGCGACCGCCGCGCAGGTAGCTCGACAGATCGGTCGAGAAGAACCAGTGGTGAAGGTTGAGTTTATGCTCCTCAATCCAAGCGGCCGTCTCGTCGAGCGAAGCGCCGCTATCGCGAACGTCGGCGGCACATTCCGCCAGCAGGCCAAAGCCCGAAGACGCCGCCAGCGAATCGATGACGCGCACCTTGCCGCCCTGGGGATAGCGATCAGCGAGCATCTGCGCCGCAACGCAGGCCGATCCATACGTGCCCGAAATGCCCGACGACAACGTCAGGTGCAGCACGTCTTTACCCTCGGCAACAAACGGCTCCCAAAACTCCTCGTACTCGCCCACGCTCACCTGAGACGTCTTGGGCATGGCGCCCGCGGCAATCTGGGCAAAAAACTCGTCCGGCGTAATCGACTGATACAGATCGTCCGTATAGACAACATCGTCGATCTCGTAATGAAAACACACGACAGGGATATTGCGCGATTCAAAGAACTCACGGGTTCGATCAGCGGCGGATTCACAGGTCAGGACAAAATCACTCATATGAGGCTCCTTACTCATTGCTGCGCAAATTATCGCACAGTAAGCTTGAATACGGTACAAATGTCCACTATTTACCAAATTGAACCAAAGGTAGTGAACATCTTTACCGTCATCCTCCCTATCGATCCCGGGGGCAAGCGCCTGCAAAACGACCCCGCGTCTCCATTCAACCGCCATATCCACCTCAACTAAATCGATTTACCAAACCGTTCGGCCGACAATTCGACCTCCCATCTCCAATCGAAACAAAAGCGGCGCATACTGATAAACGCTTGACGCTCTTTTATCAGTTTTACCAACCACATCGGAAGGTGCCTCATGGTCGCATTCGATCGCAACCCGCAAGACTTTAAGTATCTGCGCCTGCTGTCGAGACAGTTCCCCACCGAGCAATCCGCATTCACCGAGATCATCAACCTCTCGGCCATCCTCAACCTGCCCAAGGGCACCGAACATTTTATGAGCGATGTGCATGGCGAGTACGAAGCCTTTATGCACATCCTCAACAACTGCTCGGGCGTCGTGCGCGAGCATGTCGACGAGATTTTTGGCGACACGCTCTCCTTTGACGAAAAGGGCGAGCTGTGCACGCTCATCTACTATCCGCGCGAGAAGATCGATCTTGTCCGCAGCCGACGCGAGGACTCGCCCACCTGGTACAAGACCATGCTCGACCAACTCATTGTGGTTGCCCGCTCGCTTTCAAGCCGCTATACCCGCTCCAAGGTGCGTAAGGCCATCCCGCGCGATTACGCCTACATCATCGACGAGTTGCTGCACACGCATCCGGATGAGAACAACTACCGTGTGCGTTATCACGAGCGCATTATCGAATCCATCTTGGAGACCGCCAGCGCCGACGCCTTTATCGAGTCGCTCGCCTCACTCATCAAGCGCCTCGCCGTCGACCACCTGCACCTGGTGGGCGACATCTTCGACCGCGGCGGCGGCGCGGCCAAGATTATGGACCGTCTGCTCACCTACCATTCACTCGACATCCAGTGGGGCAACCACGACCTGCTGTGGATGGGCGCTGCGGCCGGTGAGCCCGCCTGCATCGCCACGGTGCTGCGCAACAACCTACGCTACGACAACTACGAGATCCTGGAGAACGACTACGGCATCTCGCTGCGTGAGCTTGTCGCCTTTGCCGATGCCACCTACACCGCCGGTGAGTCCATCACCCCGCTGATCAAGGCCATCAACGTGCTGCTCTTTAAGCTCGAGGGCCAGATTATCCAGCGCCACCCCGAGTTCGATATGACCGACCGCCTGTTACTCGACAAGATCGACCACGACACCGGCACGGTCACGCTCGCCGACGGCAGCGTGTGGCCGCTCACGACCAATGACTTCCCCACCGTCGACCCGGCGGACCCCTATTCGCTCACGCCCCAAGAGCAGCACATCATCGACAAGCTCGTGTCCGAGTTTGTCACCGCCGATCACCTGCATCGCCATATCGATTTCCTCTACACCCACGGCTCGATGTACAAGGTCGCCAACGGCAACCTGCTCTTCCACGGCTGCGTTCCGCTCAACGAAGACGGCACCTTTAGCAGCATGAACTGCCTGGGCACCTGGCACGCTGGCCGCGATTATCTCGATTTTTGCGACCACATCGCCCGCCGCGCGTGGCGCGTGGGCGACCGCGATGCCCTCGACTGGATGTGGTACCTGTGGATTGGCTTTAACTCACCCGCCAGCGGACGCCTGGTGCGTACCTTTGAGCGCGCCTATATCGCCGATAAGAGCACCTGGGTCGAGCCGATGGACCCGTACTTTACGCTTACCAAGTCGCCCTCGGTCTGCGATGATATCATGCGCGAGTTTGGCGTCGCGCCCATGGCATGCTCACCGACCGGTCACATCATCAACGGCCACACGCCCGTTAAAACCACCAAGGGCGAGCAGCCCATCCGCGCCGAGGGCAAGCTGCTGGTCATCGAT
>CALLST010000356.1:0-2088 GCA_938011875.1 uncultured Collinsella sp.
GAATTCGACCACGATGCATGCGGCATCGGCGCGCTTGCCGATATCAACGGCGAGCGCCATCACCAGATCCTGGACGACGCACTGTCCATTCTGGTCAACTTGGAGCACCGCGGCGGCACGGGACTCGAGAAGAACACCGGCGACGGCGCCGGCATCCTGTTCCAGGTTCCGCATCACTTTTTCCGTAAAGAGGCTCAAAAGTGTGGCCAGATTCTGCCGGCAGAGGGCGACTATGGCGTGGCCATGCTGTTCTTCCCGCAGGACGAGAAGGGCGTAGAGGATGCCCGCCGCGTGTTTGAGGAGGGCTGCGCCGAGGCCGGCGTGCCGCTGCTCTTTTGGCGCGAGGTGCCGGTCGACCCGCACGACCTGGGCGAGACGGCCCACGCCTGTATGCCCACTATCCTGCAGGCCTTCCTGGGCCGTCCGGACGACACGCCCGCCGGCGATGCCTTCGAGCGCCGCCTGTACGTGTGCCGCCGCACTATCGAGAAGAAGGCCGACGCTGAGTTTGCCCTGCGCGACAAAATCTTCTATGTATGCTCCATGAGCTCGCGCACCATCGTGTACAAGGGCATGCTGGTCGCCACGCAGATGCGCCGCTTCTTCATCGATCTCAACGACGCCGCCGTCAAGACGGCCGTGGCGCTCGTCCACTCGCGCTACTCCACCAACACCACGCCCAGCTGGGAGCGTGCGCACCCCAACCGTTTTATCATCCACAACGGCGAGATCAACACCCTCAAGGGCAACGTCAACTGGATTCGCGCCCGCGAACCCAACCTGTACAGCCCCGTGCTGCAGCACGATCTTGAGCGCGTGATGCCCATCATCAACCGCGAGGGCTCCGACTCCGCGATTCTGGACAATGTGCTTGAGTTCCTGGTCATGAACGGTCGCCCGCTCACGCGTGCCGCGTCCATGTTGCTGCCCGAGCCGTGGGACCACAACGACAGCCTGAGTGAGGAGTGCCGCGCCTACGACGCTTACCAGTCCATGCTCATGGAGCCGTGGGACGGTCCTGCCGCTATCGCCTTTACCGACGGCCGTACCCTGGGTGCCGCCCTCGACCGTAACGGCCTGCGCCCGGCTCGCTATTACGTGACGCGCGACGGCCGCTTTATGTTGGCGAGTGAGGTGGGCACCATCGAGGTGAGCCCCGAGAACATCCTGACGAGCGGCTGTCTGGGGCCGGGCCAGATGCTCGAGGTCGACTTTGCCCGCGGCCGCGTGATCTACAACGACGAGCTGCGCGCTCGTTACGCCAAGGAAAAGCCCTATCGCGACTGGATCGCCGAGGAGACGCTGACCGTCGACGCGCTCGACAAGCCCGTCGCGCCCACGCCCGCCGAGGATACCGAGGTGCCCGCCGCCGTGCGCATGGCCAAGCTCGGGTATCACTGGGATGATGTTGACGAAGTCGTGCGTCCCATGGCCCAGCAGGGCAAGGCGCCGCTCGCCTCGATGGGTATCGATGCGCCGCTGGCCTGCCTGTCCAAGAAGACGCGCTCGTTCTTTGACTACTTCTATCAGCTGTTCGCCCAGGTCACGAACCCGCCCATCGACGCCCTTCGCGAGCATATGGTCACCTCGACCACGCTCTACCTGGGCAACCACGGCAACCTGCTCGAGGACTCTCGTACGGCCTGCCAGCTGGTGCGCTTGGAGCGCCCACTGCTGAGCGAGGAGGAGTTCGAGCGTATCTGCGCCATCGACCGCGTGGGCTTTAAGACCCTCCGTTTCCGTGCCGTGTACCGCCGCGACGCGGGTGAGGGCGCGCTGCAGGCTGCGCTCAAGCAGCTTGCCGAAGACGTCGAGGCTGCGGTTCGCGATGGCGTGAACATCGTGGTGCTGAGCGACCGTGCCGCTGCGGGCGAGGTGCCCGTGCCGTCGCTGCTCGCCGTGGGCTGTGTGCACAACCACCTGATCCGTGCCGGCGTGCGTACCTTTGCCGACATCGTGGTGGAGTGTGGCGACGCCGTGTCCCCGCACGACTTTGCGGCGCTGGTGGGCTACTCCGCGAGCGGCATCTATCCGTACAACGCGCATGCGTGCATCCGCGATCTGGCGGCACGCGGCGACCTGGACGTG
>CALLST010000357.1:0-1439 GCA_938011875.1 uncultured Collinsella sp.
GTGGCTATCGGGCTCGAGGTTCGACTGGGTCCAGAGACCGGTGCTCACGCCCTTGGAGTTGGCATACTCGGTGAACTTCTTAAGGTTGTCGACATTGGCACGCACAGCGTTAAGGCGGTCGGCCGAGCTCGCTCCGTCGGAGTTGACGCCGCCGGTCTTGTAGTAACCGTTCTGGCCATAGCCGGCGCCGTAGCCGTCGTTCGGCAGGAACCAGCCGAGCGGCATGTCGTTGTCCTCGTAGTCATCGATGACCTGCCGAGCAGAGAACTGGCGGTCGAAATCGGTCGCTTTCATGTTCTCGGTATCAACCGTAGGGCCCTCACCGTTGAGCGTCTCGGCCGCAAGTGTGCCGTCGAGCTTGTAGCCCGTCGACATGCCAGACTCGTACTTAACGTCGCCCTTCTCGCTCGAGGACTTGCTGCCCTTGGTCTCCCACTTCTTTTGACCCGAGGTCGTTGACCAGCCATCACGGTTATAGGCATTAAGATGACCAAGGTAGAACCCGTACTCGGGCAGCAGTACCGGGTTACCGGTCACCTTGTAGTAGTCCTGCAGCATCTCGGTTGCCACGTTCGAAGCGCCCTCGTTGGTCGCCACGAAGTAGTAGGCATCAAACTCATTCTCGCTGTGCAAAGTCGTGACCGTCGATGAGTCCGTGGAACCGAAGTCGTAGGAACCCTCTGCAAACGTGTTTCGGAGCACGCCGTAGCCGTCACTCGTCCAATAAAACGGGTTGGGCGAGGCAACGCCGCCATCGGTCCAGTTGTTCGTGTTGGAGATGGCGATCGTCTGGTTGGTGTGCAGGAAGCGTCCGTTCTGGGTGCCGCCGCCAAAGAAGTTCTCGGACTTCTCCTTGGCGAGCGTCTGGACGGTACCCTTCTTATCAAGGTCGAGGGGCGCAGACTCAGAAACCACGCCACGGTCGCCTGACTTGATACTCATCTTGCCAGTCGCCTTGTCCAGGATCACGGTCGCCTTTCCGCCGGTGATCTCGATAGTGTCGCCCTTGTCGGCAACCGTCGCACTCGGCTTGCTGTAGGTGTCCGAGGTATCGGGCTGAGCCTGGATTTTAGCCGTGTGGGACTTACTGCGCGGTGTGGCGTAATCGGAAAACTCACCCTTGGGGTCGACGTTATAACGGAAAATACCGTCCTCGAGGAACGTAATACGGCCCTTGATGCCGTCAGCGAAATCGATGTCGACGACATTCGAGGCAGACTGGGACACGGTCGCTGAGTCGACGCCCTTGAGTGGCGTGGCAATCGCCTGCTGGGGATTGGCAAACACGAGCGTCGCTGCAGTGGCAACGAGGAACGCGCTTCCCTTCACCCACCGTTTCGTAAAAATGGAATTCCTGCGCACCTGGTCTCCTTTCTTCCGAGATGCTGAGGTGCCGAGGACGCCCCCCGGCAGCATGGGAAAACGTATCAAACGGGGAT
>CALLST010000358.1:0-4433 GCA_938011875.1 uncultured Collinsella sp.
GGCCATCCTCACCGCGCTTGGCGGAATCGATATACCACATGAAAAAGGAGGTGTGGAAGGAGTCGCTCGCCCCCATGGTGTCCTTCATGTCCGTTACCGGTTTAGCCAGCTGGCGGTAATAACGCTCGCCGTCGTAAGCAATGCAGCCCTCGGCGCCCGCCGTAGCCGACACAAAACGCGGACCCAGGCCCTTCACCCATGCCAGACGCTCGCGAATCTCGTCCTCACTCGCGGCATCCGCCGCACTAAAGAAAGCGAAATCGACGTAGGGCGCAATCTGCTCGTAGTACTCGTCGGTGGAGTCATCCGAAAAGTCAAAAGAGACCGTGACGCCCGCAGCCTTCAACTTGGGCAGCTCGCGCTCGGTGAAGCAATAGTTGCCCGAATGAACCACATCGAACTGCTTCATGTACGAAAGGTCAAAGCGATCGAGGACATAGCGCGCATCGCCACGGATACCGCCCTCGTTGGAGCCGAGGAAGACACGGTCACCGTCAACGACGGTCACGCGAGCCGCTCCGTTCTCGCCAATCATCTGCTCGCACTTGTCAAGCTCGATACCCTCATCCTCGAGGCTTGCAATGACATGCTCGGCAGCGGCGTCATTGCCAAAAATGCCCATGTATGCAGAACGTGCGGCACCGCATTTCTTGGCATAAACGGCGAAGTTAACCGCGTTGCCGCCAGGATACATGGTGTGGATATGCTCGTAGCGATCGACGACGTTGTCGCCAAATCCGAGCGCGTTAACGTTAAATGCCATGGCCTTTGTCCCTTCTAGTACTCGACAACACCCATATAGCGGCGGAAATCGGGATCGTGATCAAACACCTTGCCGCGTGCAGCACGCAGCTCGCAGTTCATGGCGTAGAACAGCACCGGGTCCAGATAGGCACGGACGCTCGCCGGCACGGCTTCCATACCGTACTCCTTGGCATCGAGCACCATCAGCGTATCGGTATGCGTCTTAAGGAACGCCAGGGCGCGCTCGTCCATAGCACGGCACTCGCTGGAGCCCATCTGCAGGAAGTAAAAAACGCCATCCTGAGTAGCCTCGAAGGGGCCGTGGAAGTACTCGGCAGAGTGGATGTAGCTGCAGTGCTGCCACTGCATCTCCATAAGAGAGCAGATAGCGAAACCGTAGGTCTGGCTAAAGTTGGGACCGCTGCCCAGAATATAGAAGAACTCGTGCTCCTGGCAAAGCTTGGCAAAACGATCGCCCAGCTCGGCATTTACCTTCTCACGTGCCGGGGGAAGAATCTTATCCATCTCGGCGATACCGGCATACATATCGGCAAGATCGGCGTAGCCCTCCTGCTGATCGAGCAGCTCGGCCGCAAGCGACAGCGAAATGCCAGCGGGGACCTCGGCCTGCGGCACGCCCTCGCCCCACGGGTAGACCCACGTGGTCCATTTACCGGTGTCGATCTTAGATCCAGCGTTGTCGGTCTGGGCGATCACCGTAGCGCCGGCAGCAAGGGCAATCTCGCAGCCCTCGACGACCTCCGGGGTATTGCCACTGTGGCTGCAAGCGATGACCAGGGACTTCTCGCCCAGACGACGCGAACGCATAATGTCGAATTCACGCGCGGTATAGATATACGAAGTGAAAGTGGTTGCCTCGCGCTGCAGAAGCTCATGGGCCGGGATCAAATCGATCATGGAGCCACCGCAAGCAATCCAGTAGACGCTGTCGAACTTGCCCTTCTCGGCAATTGCCTCTTTGATCAGATCGTGTGCGTTCATATCCAGTTCCTTTCTTGTTTGGTCAGCAATCAATGACGTTGGTTGCGTGGCCGATGGTTGTTTTAGTCAATCAGATATTTCTCGAATGCGGCCATGTTCTTGGCATCTGCCGCCGCCGGGTCATCGTAGTAACGGCCGTCCGTGATTTCCTGGCCCAGCATGCCGTCGAAACCATGGGCGTTGAGTGTGGCGACGAAGGCGTCCATATCGTGCTTGCCATCGCCCCACACCAGATGGCCATACGGGTCACCGTCGATAAAGTGCATCTCGTGAATTGCCCCATCACCAAAGGCGGCAAACCAGTCCTCGAGCGTCTCGCCTGCAACGCCCATCGCGGTTGTATCAACCATGGGCTGTAAGTACGGGCTCGCGACCTCGTCAATCATGCGCTTCGCATCGGAAACCGTCGTCACAAGGTTGCTCTCCTCGGGACGCAGGCTTTCCATCGTAAGCACCAGACCGTGCTCGCCGGCATACTCCGCCAGAATGGACAAGTGCTCGCGGCTGCGCTTCCAGGCTTCCTCGCGGTCCTCGTCCCAGTCGCCCCAGCCCGAGTTGACGGACATACGGTCGCACCCAAGTACCTCGGCAAGCTCAATGCCGTGCTTAAAGTACGCCAGGCTGCGCTGTTCATGCAGCGGTTTGCGTGCGCAGTACTGCCAAGGATAGACAACGTTCTCGGGGCACAGAGTACGATACCTAAGCCCACGGTCTGCAGCCTTTTTCACCAGGACCTCAGTCTCAAAGTAGCCCGTGTGGTCGAGCGTCACATGCGGCTCTGCGCACCACAGCTCAATGGACTCAAAGCCCAAACGCTGCTGCACATCAAGGAAGTAATCGAGCGACCACATGATGTAGTGGATATTCATGCCCGCAATCTGCTCGCGGTGCAGCGTCGGTTTGGATTCAGACATCTTATGCCTCCTTATTGCGATCGAACACGATTTGTCCGTCCGACATCGTCATGTCAACCGCAAGATCGCGTGCGTCGCGATAATCGAGGTCAAACACATCCCGATCGAGTACGCAGATATCGGCAAGTTTGCCGACCTCAAGCGTACCCAGCTCGTCTTCGCGCATCAGGTCGTACGCGCCCCCGGCAGTCCAAGCGCGCAAGAGCTCGACAAGCGTCAGCACGTTGGCCTCATTCACGGGAAGTCCGTCGGCGAAGAACCCGCCGCACGCGCTGTAGATTGACTCGCCCAAGCTCGGAATCAACAGCGGCAAATCAGTGCCACAGCACACTGTGCATCCGGAATCTTCCATGCCGCGGCGATTCCAGCTGTGCAAAAGTCGCGTCTCGCCAATTTGTCGACGCATCATCGACAGGCAATCCTCGCGCCGGTCCAGCGTCAGAATCTGCGGATAGACCTCGCAAATTCCACCTAACTTGCCAAACTCGACAAGATCGGTCGGATCAGAGTTCTCGAGATCGGTAATCGCATGGCGGCGAAGCATCCGTCCATGCTCGTCTCGAGGCAGCGAGGCATAGAGCGTCACGGTGCGACGAACGGCGCCATCGCCCTGGCAATGCAAGGAATATCGGAAGCCGTCAGCATCAATTGCACGCAGCTCGCTTTCAATCAGATCCCACTCTGGCTCCTCGACGACCGTCTTGCCGGCAGCGCCCGCATCGGCCGTATCCTCATAGGGGTCAATCATCTCGGCAAGCCCCGCCCATACGCCGCGATCGGTCATACGGTTGAAGCCAGAAAAACGAACGAACGGTCCCCGGAAGCGCTCTCGTGCCTCGCGAGCATATGCCAGATTTGCACCGGCGCCCACCGGCTGCGACATCATAGAGACGCGAACCGTCAGCTCGCCAGATTCCTCACGGCGAGCCATTTCGTCGGCAAAGCCGTAGTAGTCATCAAACGCCATCTCCTTGATGGCGGTAACGCCGCGCTCGTTAAGCATGCTCATGTAGTCCGAATACCCGGCACGCACCTCGGGCAGCGCGAGGAAATCGCTCATCATGCGCCAGATCTTCTCGGCATAGCACGCCTGCGGTGTAAAACCGTATCGCGCACTGGCGGCAGCATTGAGAACGCAGGTCTCCGCGCCCGGTGTAAAGCAGACGACAGGGATATCACCAAAAAACTCGTCAAACACAGCTGCCGTATTTGCGTTCTCGGCATCCGATGCCAACGTTTCGGATAGGTTGTGGCCAAAAGCCGCCGCGCAATCCGGATGATCTTCTTTCCATGCACGCAAGAGCGACACGGCCTCTTTGGCATCATCGATGCCGGACAGATCAGACCCCAACGTCCGCAGCGCCCAGCCTGTATAGAAGGTATGTACATCGATCAGACCAGGCATGACGGTGCGGTCGCCCAGGTCAACTACCTCGTCCGCCTGGGTCAAATACGAAGCTACCTCACACTTGGTGCCAACAGCCTCAATTCGATTGCCACGGACCGCTACGAAACCTTCAAACGGCAGGTCCCCCGTACCGGTAAAGACGCTCTTAGACGTCAGGACCGTCAAACGATCAGACATCACAACCACCTACACCGGAAGCATGCCAGAAATTGCCGTTACGATCAGGCCAAACACGACCATGAAGATGAAGAACTTCCAAATGGTCTTCCACCATTGGCCAAACGAAATCTTAGCCACGGCAAGGCCGGCGACCGTCATACCCGCCACGGGGCTGATGGAGTTAAAGGAAAGAATAGCAAACAGGC
>CALLST010000359.1:0-9879 GCA_938011875.1 uncultured Collinsella sp.
CGCGGTCTCCGTGGTATCTCCTCCGGAGGTTCTCGCAGTGGCTATGCGGACGCCGATGCCACGCAGGTGACGCCGCGTCTTCGCTCTCAATCACAGCCGTATGGCCAGCGCTCTTCGGCTCCACGTGCGTGCCAGCGTGGCTATCAAGGCCGCGGTGAACTTGCGCCCCGCTCGGGTCAGCGCAGCCTTCAGGGCCAGGGTGGCTATCGCGGCCGTTCCGATAGCAATCGTGGTCGTATGCCTCAGGGAGGCGGCCGCAGCAGTTCCGGTCGTGGACGTGGCGGATCCCGTACTCCTCAAAACAACGGGCTCGATCCGCGTATCGTCTACGCCGGCATCGGTGCCGTGGCGCTGCTGCTGATCGTGCTCATCGTGGTGCTTCTGCGCGGCTGCGCATCTTCGGCGCCCGAGAACACGCCCGAGACGCCCACTGCTACCAAGACGACGACCAAGAAGTCTTCTAAGAAGTCCGAAACGGTCGACGAGGACGAAGACGCCGATGAAGCGACGGATGCGTCGACTGATTCGGACGCTACCAAGACGACGGCCAAGAAGGAAGAGAATGAGGTCACGAAGGTCAAGGTCTCCGTTGCCAAGGGAAAGACCGCGTGGATTGAGGTCAAGGTTGACGGCAAGTCGGTCTATGGCGCCCAGGCGACTGGCCCCTTTGAGCAGGAGTACACGCCCGAGTCTTCGATCGAGATCACCACGTCCAAGCCTTCCGATGTCACCGTTACCAAGAACGGTGAAAAGGTTCGTTACGATACCAAGACCTCGGGCGTGGCGCGTGTGACGATCACCGTTCCCAAGAAGGAGACGTCTGATTCCGAGAATGGTGAAAGTTCTGATGGTACCGACACCACCGATGGTACCGATACCACCGACGGTACCGATGCCCAGTCCACGGATGGCGCCGATACCGCAACTGACGGTCAGACACCCACCGATTCTACCGACAATTCGTACGATAGCTACTAGGCCGCTCGTACGCGAAAGGAAACATCATGGCTAAAGATTCCAGCTTCGACGTCGTGTCCGAGGTCAACATGCAAGAGGTCGACAACGCCTTCCAGCAGACCACGCGCGAGATTTCCCAGCGCTATGACCTTAAGGATTCCGGCGCCACGATCGAGCTTTCGAAGGGCGACAAGCTCTTTACGATCAACGCCCCGGCCGACTTTGTCTCCAAGCAGATTGTCGACGTGCTGAGCTCCAAGCTCATCAAGCGCGGCATCGACCTCAAGGCCGTCTCGTGGGATGCTCCGCAGGCGGCATCGGGCGGCACCGTGCGCGTGCTCGGCCATATCGTCGAGGGTATCGACCAAGCGACCGCCAAGAAGATCAACAAGGACATCAAGGACCAAAAGCTCAAGGTCAAGGTGACCATCGAGGCCGACAAACTGCGTGTTTCCTCTGCTTCGAAGGACGCGTTGCAGTCCGTGATCCAGTTCCTGCGCGACCAGGACTACGGCCAGCCGCTGCAGTTCACCAACTACCGCTAATATCAATCGAAAGGACCGCTCTCCAACATGGATACACCGTTGGGCTCCGTGCTCTACATCACCCTCGGGTGCGCTAAGAACGAGGTTGACACCGACCGCATGCGTTCTCTTTTGACCGCCGCGGGCTACGAGGAGGCATTCGACCCGCAGGATGCCGATATCGCCATCGTCAATACTTGCTCGTTCCTCGCCTCCGCAACGTCCGAGAGCATCGAGACCACGCTCGAACTCGCCAACGAGGTTCAGGACGGCGTTCGTTCTTGCCCCATCGTCATGTGCGGCTGCGTGCCGTCGCGCTATGGCGATGACCTACCTGACGAGCTGCCCGAGGTCGCTGCCTTTGTGAAGGCCGACGAGGAGGACGGCATCGTGGCGGTCATCGATGGCGTGCTGGGTGTCGAGCGTGAGATTGCCGCCTATATTCCGCAGGTCAAGCGCACCGTCGAGGGCGCTGTCGCCTACGTCAAGATCTCCGATGGCTGCAACCGCTTCTGTAGCTTCTGCATGATCCCGTATATCCGCGGTCGTTACCACTCGCGCAATGCCGAGAGCATCATCTCCGAGGTACGCGACCTGGTCGCCGGTGGCGTCCGCGAGATCGTTCTGATCGGTCAGGACACGGGCATCTGGGGTACCGACTTCGCCGACGAGGACCTCGCCGAGGGCGCGCCGCGCAATCTGGCGCAGCTGCTGCAGGCCGTTGCTGAGGCGGTGCGTCCTCATAACGTGTGGATCCGCGTGCTCTATCTGCAGCCCGAGGGCATGACTGACGAACTCATCGAGACGATTCGCGATACGCCCGAGGTGCTGCGCTATATCGATATCCCCGTGCAGCACTGCGACGCGCGCATTCTCAAGGCCATGCGTCGCTCCGGTTCACGCCAGGAGCTCGAGGACCTGTTCCGTGATCTGCGTGAGCGTATCCCCGGCATCGTGATCCGTTCCACGGCCATGGTCGGCTTCCCGACCGAGACCGACGACGAGTTCCGCGACCTTATCGACTTTATGGACACCGTCGGCTTTGACTACACGAGCGTCTTTGCCTACTCGCAGGAGGAGGGCAGCCTGGCCGCTAAGATGGAGGGTCAGGTCGACGAAGAGGTCAAGCTCGAGCGCGCCCAGGAGGCCATGGACCTGGCCGAGTCGCTCGGTTTTGCCGCCACTGCCGCACATGTGGGCGAGCGCGCCCAGGTGATCGTCGACGGTATCGAAGAGACCGAGGATGGCGCCGAGCTGATCGGCCATGCCTGGTTCCAGGCGCCCGATTCCGATGGCGCGGTGCATCTGGACGCCAGCGAGGCGTCCGTGGGCGATATTCTGACCGTCGAGTTTACCGATAGCTTCTGCTATGAGCTTATCGGTCATGTTGTGGAGTAGGAGAGCGTCGTGGCTAACGAGAGCAATAAGGAACTGACGAGTGTCTGGACGCCCGCCAACATCGTGACGTGCGTTCGCATCGTCTTTATCCCGGTGTTCATGATCGTGTCGGCGCTTTCTCACACGAGTGTTGCCGGTACGGATTGGAGTGCCTTCGACGGCCCGCTCGCCGCCGCTGCCTTCATTCTGTATGTGATTCTGTCGTGCACCGATAAGGTCGACGGTTATCTGGCGCGTTCGCGCAACGAGATCACCGACTTCGGTAAGTTCTTGGATCCTATCGCCGATAAGCTGCTGGTGTTCTCGGCCCTGCTGCTGTTCTTGGATTTTGGCGCGGTGACCGTGTGGTCCGTGTTCATTATCCTGTTCCGTGAGCTTCTGGTGAGTGCCCTTCGCATGGTCGCGAGTGCGGCCGGTGTGGTCGTTGCGGCCGATAAGCTCGGCAAGTACAAGACGGCAACCACGATGGTCTCCATTTGCGGTTACCTGTGCGTTTTTGCTATGGCCGGCTTGCACCTTGGCCCGGTGGCGCTGACGCTCGGCATCTACTCGGTGTCGCGCTTCCTGTACGCCGTTGCCGTTGTCCTGACCGTTATCTCGGGCGCCCAGTACTTCTGGAACTGCCGCAAGATAGTCTTTTCCGTCTAGGTCCTGGAAGGCATGACGGAATCATTTGAGCAGATAGCCGCGCATAACGAAGAGCTCGCACGCGATATTGTCGAGCGTGCAAGCTTTCGTGGTGTGACGGTTTCGACGGCTGAATCTCTGACAGCTGGCATGATCGCCTCGACGATCGCCGATATCCCTGGTGCCTCGGCGGTGCTGCGTGGCGGTGCGGTGACCTACTGCGATGAGATTAAGCATCGCGTGCTGGGTGTTGAGCAGGAGACGCTCGACCGTTACACTGCGGTGTCGCATCAGACTGCGCGCGAGATGGCGTCGGGTTCGCTGGAGCTGTACCAGAGCGATATTGCAGTGAGCGCAACGGGTTATGCCGGCCCCGGCGGTGGTACTGAGGACGATCCGGCGGGCACTTTCTATATTGGCTGGGCGTATCGCGCGGCTGATGGGGAAGTGCCGGTCGTGGACTCTGTGCGCTGACACTATGAGGGCGACCGTTCGTGTGTTCGTGCCCATGCGGTCACGGAGGCATTGGGTCGCATTGCCCTTGTGCTCAACTCTATGGAATAGACGTGTTTTAAGGGGCCTCCGAGCCCCTTAATTGTGGAGATAGGGACCTTAGGCTCATTTGGCGTTTGTGCTGGTTGTAGATGTATTTTTGCCTGCCTTGTTCATATTTGGTCCTTTGTGGTCAAGCATTTGGTCAGTGTTTGGTCGGCGTTTGGTTGGGTTTTGGAAAGACCGCCTGCATATGATTGGCCTGAACGGTTGACCACGAACAGCCGTTCGTTTATTATCGATGCAGGTTGTTAAGAGGAGGGCTATTCATGGCCAAGAATTCAGGTCCCGTACGTACCGTTCATGCTCGCACGACGGGTAAAGAGCGCGATGAGATGATCGCCACCACCAAGGCCGAGATCGAGAAGAAATTCGGCCAGGGTTCCATCATGAGGTACGGCGACGGTGGTCCCGAGCTCGAGGTCGAGGCCATTCCCACGGGCGCCCTGGCCCTCGATGCCGCGCTGGGTATCGGCGGCGTGCCGCGCGGCCGTATCGTCGAGATTTACGGTCCTGAGTCCTCCGGTAAGACGACGCTTTCGCTCGAGATCCTGGCCGAGGCCCAGGCAATGGGTGGCGTGGTGGCATTTATCGATGCCGAGCACGCGCTCGATCCCACGTATGCCGCGCGCATTGGCGTGGATATCGACGAGGTACTGATTTCCCAGCCCGATACGGGTGAGCAGGCGCTCGAGATCGTTGATATGCTCGTGCGTTCCGGCGCCATCGATGCCATCGTCGTCGACTCTGTCGCCGCGCTGACCCCGCGTGCCGAGATCGAGGGAGAAATCGGCGATACTACGGTCGGTCTTCAGGCTCGCCTGATGAGTCAGGCGCTCCGCAAGCTCGCCGGCTCGCTGTCCAAGTCCAACACGACGTGCATCTTCATTAACCAGCTGCGTGAGAAGATCGGCGTCATGTTCGGAAACCCCGAGACCACGACGGGCGGCCGCGCCCTTAAGTTCTTCTCTTCGGTGCGTATCGACATTCGCCGCATCGACAGCATTAAGCTTAAGGATGAGGTTATCGGTAACCGCGTGCGCGCCAAGGTCGTTAAGAACAAGGTGGCAGCTCCATTCCGTTCTGCTGAGTTCGACATCATGTACGGTACGGGCATCTCTAAGGAGGGCTCAATTCTGGACATGGCTGTCGAGTGCGGCATCTGCAAGAAGATGGGCTCCTGGTTTGCCTATGGCGAGGACAAGCTTGGCAACGGTCGAGAGGCCGCCAAGGCTTTCCTGCGCGAACACCCCGATTGCGCCGACGAGATTGAGCATAAGGTCCGCCTTGCCTGCGGACTTGAGTTTGATGACGATGCTCCGTCCGAGGTCGAGCTGACCGATCAGCCTGCGCCTGAGGAGTTTGACGAGCTTTACGCCATCGATGGTTCCGCCATGCTCGATGATGACGACGAGTAGCGGTTACGCTCATGTCGTATACGGTGACCGAGGCCACGGCCGTCTTTCCCGATAAGAAGGCGGCTTCCTCGTTCTCGAGCGGGTATGCGTCCAAAAAGCCTTGCGCACATATCGATTGTGAGCTTGAGGGCGGTTTTGAGCGGTCCATTTGGATTCCCGCGCGGGTCGCGCGCCTGTATGTCAAAAACCGCCCCGATCTTCCCTGTGATTGGGACAACTTTCGTGAGGCGGTGCAGCTCATCGAGCGTAAATGTGCACTTACCATGGTGACCGAGATGCTATCGCGCCGCGACCATGCGACGGGTGAGGTCCGTGACAAGCTGGCTCGCTACGGCTTTCACCAGCCCGCGATCGATTTCGCCGTCGAGCGCGCCACCGAGTATCGCTTTTTAGACGAGAACCGCTTTTGTTCGTACTTTATCGAGGAGCGCAAGCGGCGCGGTTGGGGACAGCGCAAAATCGAGACCGAGCTCAAGCGCCGTCATGTCGTGCTCGATGACATTCCCGGTTATCCCGAGGATTATTTTGCCGTCGAAGACGATTTGGCGCGTGCGTCAGCCCTGCTCGCCAAGCGGCGTGTTCCAGAGACGCGTGGATTCGAAAAACTGGTTCGGTTTTTGATGGGCAAGGGCTTCTCGTATCACATCGCCGCCGATGCCGTTAAGGCACGTCTCGATGCCGAACGCGAGAAATGTGCGGTTTAGGCGTATGCGCTTTGTGGCCCTGCCGTTCACCGCGTTTTAGCCGCCGTGCCGGGGCCATTTATTTGACAGTTGTTGTGGTTCAACGTACGATAAACACTGTCATTTGCTTTGTGATATGTGCTCATCTGTGATGAGTTTGTTTATATGTTTATCTGTATCCGACCCGCATAAGCTGCGCCCATATTACTCAAATGTCGCGAGCCGTTCGTAAGGACGGTTCGCTTTGTTGTGTAACGAATCCATAAAAAGGAGTGAGCATGCCTATCATCGCAGCGCTCGTTGGCATCGTTTTGGGTGCCATCGCCGCCATTGCCTACATGCGCACCGCCAAGCAGGGTAGTCTTCACGAGGCCGACGAAAAAATCCAGTCGGCACACGCACAGGCTGAGTCCCTGATCGGTGATGCCAAGCGTCAGGCCGAGACCCTCAAAAAAGAGGCTCTGCTCGAGGCTAAAGAGGAGATCATCAAGAACAAGCAGGCCGCCGAGGCCGAGGACAAGCAGCGTAAGAACGAGATTCGTACGCTCGAGAACCGCGTGATGCAGCGCGAGGAATCCCTCGATCGCCGCAACGACGCTCTCGACAAGCGCGAACATCAGCTGTCCAGCCAGGCCGGTCAGGTCGAGAAGCGCTCTCGCGAGCTTGAGGAGCTCTGCGCCAAGCAGACCTCCGAGCTCGAGCGTATCGCCGACCTGACCCGCGAGGATGCCCACAAGGAGCTCCTCGATAAGGTTCGCGGCGAGGTCACCCACGAGGCTGCCACGATCATTCGCGAGTCCGAGCAGCAGGTTCGCGCCGAGTGCCACAAGACCGCCCAGGAGATTCTGTCTCTGGCGATTCAGCGCTGCGCTGCCGACCACACTGCCGAGGTCACCGTTACCTCCGTGCACATTCCCTCTGATGACCTCAAGGGCCGTATCATCGGTCGCGAGGGTCGCAACATCCGGACCTTCGAGCAGGTTTCCGGCGTCAACCTCGTGATCGACGACACGCCCGAGACCGTCGTTCTTTCGAGCTTCGACCCGGTCCGTCGTGAGACCGCCCGTGTTGCCCTCGAGAACCTCATCGCCGACGGCCGCATTCACCCCGCCCGCATCGAGGAGATGTATCACAAGGCCGCCGACCTGGTTCAGCAGCGCGTGCGCGAGGCTGGCGAGCAGGCTGCCTTCGATACCGGCATCCACGACCTGCACCCCGAGATCGTCAAGACCCTTGGTGCCCTGCGCTACCGTACCTCGTTTGGTCAGAACGTGCTTCAGCACTCCCTCGAGGTCTCTGACCTGTGCGGCGTGATGGCTTCCGAGCTTGGCCTGGACGTTGTGACCGCCAAGCGCGCCGGCCTGCTGCACGACCTGGGCAAGGCAATCGACCATGATGTCGAGGGCCCGCATGCCGTCATCGGCGCCGAGCTTGCCCGCCGTTATGGCGAGAAGCCCGTTATCGTCCACGCTATCGAGGCTCACCATGCCGACGTCGACCCCAACACGGTGCTCGATGTCCTGGTACAGGCCGCCGATGCTGTCTCTGCCTCTCGCCCCGGTGCCCGTCGCGAGTCTGCCGAGAACTACATCAAGCGTCTTGAGAAGCTCGAGGAGATCGCCAACTCTCATGACGGCGTCGAACGTACCTATGCCATGCAGGCCGGTCGCGAGGTTCATGTCATGGTTCAGCCTGACAAGATCTCCGATGCCCAGTCCACGGTCCTGGCTCACGATATCGCCCATCAGATCGAGGAAGAGATGGAGTATCCCGGTCAGGTGCGCGTCGTCGTGATTCGCGAGAGCCGCGCTGTCGATATCGCTAAATAACATGAGCGACGCGAACGAGCTCATCTCATTTATCGCGTCGATGTCGGGGGAGGGCAACCTTCGCGTCGAGGAGAACCTTGGCGAGGGGTATGTCCGCCTCCGCGTTTCGGAGGCCGAGCGGCGCCAGGCTAAGCACGACATTCAGCATGTCGAGGACATCGTCATCGAAATGCTCCGTAATGCTCGCGATGCCGGCGCCGACAAGGTCTATCTCGCCACGACCAAGGAAGATGGCGTCCGCACGCTTGTCTTTCTGGATAACGGTTCTGGCGTTCCGCAGGATATGCAAGAGCGAATCTTCGATGCCCGCGTTACCTCCAAGCTCGAGAGCATGAAGATGGACCGTTGGGGCGTTCACGGTCGTGGCATGGCATTGTTTTCGATCAAGCAGAACACCGACGAGGCCCGTGTGGTCACGTCTGGTGTCGACCTTGGCTCGGCCTTTAAGGTGAGCGTTGCGGCCGACCGCCTCAGTGAGCGTGCCGATCAGTCCAGCTGGCCCCAGGCCGTCAAGGATGAGGACGGACGTTATGTCTGTGCTCGCGGCCCGCATAATATTATTCGCGCTGCTTGTGAGTTTGCGCTCGAGGAGTTGCGTGGTTGCGATGTCTATCTTGGTTCTCCGTCTGAGATTGCCGCGACCCTTTATGCTCAGGCGTCAAGTCGGCTCGATGCGTCGCGTCTCCTGTTCATTGATGACGAGAGTGAGCTTCCGGTTGTCGATCGTTTAGGCCTTGCCTCTGATGCCGAGGACTTTATCCGTATCTGTTCGGGTTTGGGTCTTGAGATGTCCGAGCGCACGGCTCATCGCATTTTGGCAGGGCAGATTAAGCCCGTTCGCGGTGTGACCGCGCGTCTGCTGCGCGAGCGTGATTCGTCCTCGCATGCGCCGGCTCCTGGCGATCTTGCGAAGGATCGTCGCGGGCTACGTATTGCCAAGGATGACATGGCACAGTTTTCGCGTGCTGTGGAGCGCGACTTTAATGACCTTGCCGCCCGGTACTATCTCAACCTTTACGGCGACCCAAAGATTCGCGTTTCGCGTGATCGAATCACCGTGACATTCGATCTTGCCAAAGAGGAATAGTGCCTTTACCGAGTCCACTCGGTACGATACAGTTATTGCAGTTAAAACGTACTTTTAAACGCAGGAGTTTCTTCATGGATTGCCTGAAGGTATCAAGCAAATCATCGCCCGCGTCCGTTGCCGGCGCCATCGCCGGCATGGTCAAGGATGGTGTTCCCGTCAACATTCAGTGTGTCGGCGCCGGTGCGGTCAACCAGGCCATAAAGGCCGTGGCTATCGCGCGCGGTTTTTTGATTCCAACCGGTTTTGATATTTCCTGCGCGCCCGTGTTCTCCGACATCCTCATTAACGGGGAGTCGCGCACGGCCATCCGCCTTTCTATCTACGTTCACCAAATCAATCGAGCTGCTATGGATAACGTCGTCATGGATGATGTTAAGCCTGTGGCATAGCTTCTGCTTGCCTCGATTCGCCTCCCTTCCATTGTTAGGACTTATGCACATGGACCAGCGTTCCGTACGCGATATTCTTGCCGGTAAAACCTACTTTATCCGCACCTTTGGCTGCCAGATGAATCAGCACGATTCCGAGCGCGTGAGCGGTCTGCTCGATTCGTATGGTTGCCTCATGGCGCTCGATCCCGAGCATGCCGATATCGTTGTCTTCATGACATGCTGTGTGCGTGAGGCCGCCGATACTCGCCTGTACGGTCAGTGCAATTCCTGCAAAAGCCTGCCGCCTTCGCCTTCGGGCAAGCGTGTGGTTGCCGTGGGCGGCTGCATCGCGCAGCGTGATGGCGAGGGTCTGCTCACCAATGTCGATAACGTCAATGTCATCTTTGGCACGCATTCTATCGCACATGTG
>CALLST010000360.1:0-6247 GCA_938011875.1 uncultured Collinsella sp.
CGTTGATGGGCTTGCCGAGCCCTGAGGCGCCGGCGATCCAGACGATGTTGGCCGTGCCAGAGGGAATCACCGGCTCCCAGGCGGCGTGGGCCTTGAGCGGGAGCCGCTTGCTGCCGTCCGCCTCGGCCAGGACGTAGTCAAAGCGCTGCGCCAGCTGGTCGAGCGGCTCGGCAGGGGAGGAGAGCTTGCCTGTCTCCGGGTCCAAAACGCCCGCCTGGCAGATACTTCCGCGGCTCATGCCCGCGCATGCCTCGCAGGTACAGCCGGGAACATGCAGGGTCCCCGGCTTCCAAGGCGCGGCGTCCAGGCGACGATTCGACCCGTCCCATGGCACGCCGGCAACGGGAAGCATATGCGTGGTGGTGCAGAGGAGCACGCGGCCGCCAGCGCGCATGAGCTCGAGACCCAGCGTCTTCAGCAACGTCGACTTGCCGCCGCTGCCGATAATCGCGGTAATGCCCGGCTCGATCCTGAGCGCCGAGGCAAGATTGCCGCTAACCGTTTCCATCTGTTCACCGCCGTATAATACTGTGATAATAAATAATCATCAGAGTAGCGGTCGAACCGCTTTTGCTCTGCTCAAACCGTAGCACAGGGAGGTGCCCCGGGAATGCTCGTTTATGTTCGCGGCGCCGGCGATATCGCCACGGGTGTCGCCGCTCGCTTGGTGCGCGCCGGCGTGTCGGTCGTTATGGCCGATATCGCGGTTCCCACGTGCATCCGCCGCACAATCAGTTTTTGCGAGGCTATTCGCCTGGGCGAGGTCCAGGTCGAGGGCATTCGCGCTCGCTTGGCGCAGACGCCGGCAGAGGCGCTCGAGATTACCCAAGCGGGGGATGTTGCCGTCGTGGTGGACCCTCAGGCCAAGATGCTCGATGAGCTTAAACCCGCGGCTGTGGTCGACGCGATTCTGGCCAAGCGCAACCTGGGCACCACGCGCGACATGGCGCCTACCGTCATCGCCGTGGGGCCGGGCTTTACCGCGCCGGTCGATTGCGACGCCGTGGTCGAGACCATGCGCGGGCATTTTTTGGGCCGCGTCATTACCCAGGGCTCGCCCCAGCCCAACACGGGCGTGCCGGGCGTGATCGCCGGCTATGGCAAGGAGCGCGTTATCCACAGCCCCGCCGCCGGCGTGTTTCGGTCCGACCGCGCAATCGGCGACATCGTGAGCGCCGGAGACGTGATTGGCTACGCGGACGATACGCCCATGTGCACGCAGATCGATGGCTGCCTGCGCGGGCTTTTGGCGAACGCCGTGCAGGTGACTGAGGGCTTTAAATGCGCCGATGTCGATCCGCGTGGCGATGCCAGCTATATCAACTACATTTCGGACAAGGCGACGTCGGTCGGCGGCGGCGTGCTCGAGGCACTCGCTATGCTCACCGATATCTTTAGAGGATAGAAGGCGGCAATGGAAAAGCTCGATGTTGTGAATGCGGCGCTTGCCGCCCTGCGTGCTGGCGAGACGTGCGAGCTCGTGGTCGTGGCCGGCACGGCGGGGTCGTCGCCGCGCGGCGTGGGCGCCTGGATGGCCGTCTTTGCCGACGGTAGCCAGGCGGGCACCATCGGCGGCGGCAAGATCGAGCTCTTTGCGCTGGACGAGGCGCGAGAGCTGCTGGCTGCGGGGCAATCGCGTCTGGTCCGCTACACCATGGGCGGCGAGAACTCCGATACCGGCATGATCTGCGGCGGAGCCATCTGCCTGTGCTACCTACATCTGGATGCGACCCAGGCACCGTTGTTCCAGGAAATTGCCGACGTCTTGGCCTATCGGCGCATCGGCGACTTCGTCATCGACTTTGAACCGTTTATCGCGAGCGCGCTCGAGGGCGATGTGGCCGAGTACCATGGCGAGGCACCGCGCCATACCATTGCGGGCTGCCCCGGGCTTTCACTGGTGGAGGAGGGGAGTAACGTCACCTACACTAACGCCGCCTCCGAGATTCCCGCGGCGCACGTCGAGACGCTCTGCCCCGAGGGCCTGACCTACATCTTTGGCTGCGGACACGTGGGCGCCGCGACGGCGCGCGTGCTCACGGCGGCGGGCTTTGCCGTCGTGGCCTGCGATGACCGCCCCGGCACGTTGACGCCCGAATGGGTGCCCGGTGTCTACGATTGTCGCCTGGTCGATTACAAGAACCTGAGCGAGCTGTGTCCCATCGGTCCGCGCGACTTGGTGGTCGTCGCCACGGCGGGTCACAAGTCCGATATCGACGTGGTGATTCAGGCCATGCGTGCCAAGCCTGCCTACCTGGGCTGTCTGGGTTCGCGCCGCAAGACGGCCTTTGTGCGCGCCCGCCTGGAGCAGGAAGGCTTTACGCAGGACCAGATCGACGAGCTGCACCTTCCGATCGGCGTTGCCATCGAGGCCGAGGACCCCGAGGAGATCGCCATCTCCATCGCCGCCGAGATGATCCACCTGCGCCGCACCAAACTCGTCCCCCGCAAGCGCTAATCGCATCCCCACCAATAAGTTGCGGTGAAATACGGATTGTTTAAGCCTGTTAGGCCGCCAAACAGTCCCTATTTCACCGCAACAGCTTTTTGGGACCCATTTGTGCGGGGGAGTTGTGGAGTTGTGCAGGCAGACGAGGTTTTTCTGGAAATACGCTCCCGATGCGCGTATAGTACCGATTGTTTTGTCGGCTCCTGCTGCGTCGAGTCCAAACCGCAAAATGCCATGAGCGGCGCGGATGCAGCCAGGAGGCACGAGGACAACCCATCGTGGCCACGCCCCGTGCTTAAAACCCCAAGAAGGAGTGAACAATGGCAGAAGAGAAGTATGTGCCGCGTCTGAAGACCAAGTACAACAACGAGGTCAAGCAGCAGCTTCAGGACAAGTTCCAGTACGAGAACGTCATGATGATCCCCAAGTTTGAGAAGATCGTCGTGAACATGGGTGTCGGCGAGGCCGCTACCGATTCCAAGGCCATCGACGGTGCCGTGCGCGACCTGCGCGCCATCACCGGTCAGCAGCCGATGATCACCCGTGCCCGCAAGTCCATCGCTACCTTCCGCCTGCGCGCTGGTATGCCGATCGGCTGCAAGGTTACCCTGCGTGGCGACCGTATGTGGGAGTTCTTCGATCGTCTGACCTCCGTCGCGATTCCCCGTATCCGCGACTTCCGCGGCATCTCCGCCAAGAGCTTCGACGGCCGTGGTAACTTCTCCATGGGCGTCACCGAGCAGCTCATCTTCCCCGAGATCGACTTCGACTCCGTCGATCACCAGCGCGGTATGGACATCACTTTCGTGACCACCGCCAATACCGATGAGGAGGCCAAGGCCCTTCTGGACGCCTTCGGTTTCCCGTTCAAGAAATAGGTTCACCTGCCCTATAAGCGCCGTTCCCACAAGGGGGCGGCGCTTGGGGCGAACAATACTCTATGTGAGGAGGATATAAGTGGCTAAGACATCGATGATCGTCAAGTGCAATCGCAAGCAGAAGTTCTCTACTCGTGAGTACACGCGCTGCCAGCGCTGCGGCCGTCCGCACTCTGTGTACCGCAAGTTCGGCCTGTGCCGTGTCTGCTTCCGCGAGCTTGCACTCAAGGGCGAGCTTCCCGGCGTTAAGAAGGCCAGCTGGTAAGTCACTACCAGCGTTTCAAGCATCAGTTTGGAACAGGGAAAACGCGCTAAAAAGGCTTTGCCGTTAAGGGCGGCGAAGAACCAAGAGCACGTGTTCATCAAGAACGAAGGAGAATCTGTATGAACCTTACAGACCCGATCGCAGATATGCTTACGCGCATCCGTAACGCTAACTCTGTGAACAAGGCCACGGTCTCCATGCCGAGCAGCAAGAAGCTCGTCGAGATCGCTCGTGTTCTGCACGAGGAGGGCTACATCGAGGGCTACGATGTCGAGGACACCGTTCCCCAGAAGACTCTGCACATCACGCTTAAGTATGGTCCCAAGAAGGCTAAGGTCATCAACGGCATCCGCCGCATTTCCAAGCCGGGCCTGCGTAAGTACACCGGCGTTGCCGACATGCCCCGCGTCCGCGGTGGCCTTGGTACCGCCATTATTTCCACCAGCCATGGCGTCATGACCGACCGCGATGCTCGCAAGCACAACGTCGGCGGCGAGATCATCGCTTACGTCTGGTAATTCGCTCGGTAGGTAGAAGGAAAGGAGATCACCGTGTCTCGTATCGGTAATAAGCCTGTCCAGATTCCCGCCGGAGTCGAAGTGGCAGTCAACGGCAACAACGTTGTCGTCAAGGGCCCCAAGGGCCAGCTCGAGCTCGATGTCTTTGAGAAGCTCGCTATCAACGTCGAGGACAACGTCCTCACCGTTTCCCGTCCCGACGACGAGCGTGAGACCCGTGCCCGCCACGGCCTCACCCGCGCCCTCATCCACAACATGGTTGTTGGCGTTTCCGAGGGCTTCGAGAAGAAGCTCGAGCTCGCCGGCGTCGGTTACCGCGTGCAGCAGAAGGGCAAGAACCTCGAGTTCTCCCTGGGCTTCTCGCACCCCGTGATCGTCGAGGCTCCCGAGGGCATCACCTTCGAGGTTCCCGACAACACCCACGTGAACGTCAAGGGTATCAACAAGCAGCAGGTCGGTCAGATCGCCGCTGAGATCCGCGGCCATCGTCCTCCCGAGCCTTACAAGGGCAAGGGTATCCACTACGTTGGCGAGCACATCCGCCGCAAGCTGGGTAAGGCCGCCAAGTAGTCGTAACCGACTCACTCGCATAAGACCAGCACCCCGTCAGGTGCTGGCAAGATCAACCTTTTTAGGAGTTTACGTATGAACAAGCATAAGGCGAAGCTGGAAGGCCTCAAGCGTCGTCAGCGTCGTGTTCGCGGCAAGGTCTCGGGTACCTCCGAGCGTCCGCGTCTTCGCGTGACCCGTACTAACGCCAACATCTATGCCCAGATCATCGATGACAGCAAGGGCTCCAGCCTGACGCTCGTCTCTGCCTCGACCCTCGAGGCCGAGTTCAAGGGCACCCACACCTCGAACAAGGAGGCTGCGGAGAAGGTCGGTCAGCTCGTTGGCAAGCGCGCCATCGAGGCCGGCATCACCAAGGTCGCTTTCGATCGTGGTGGCCGTATCTACCATGGCCGCGTCAAGGCCCTCGCCGACGGTGCTCGTGCCGCCGGTCTCGAGTTCTAGGAGGTATGTAGCACATGGCTCGTAATCAGAAGCAGCAGCGCGAGGCCTCCGAGTTCGAGGAGCGCGTCGTTTACATCAACCGCGTGTCGAAGACCGTCAAGGGTGGTCGTCGCATGAGCCTCGTCGCTCTCGTCGTCGTTGGCGACGGCAAGGGCAACGTCGGCGTTGGCATGGGCAAGTCCGCTGAGGTGCCCATGGCCATCTCCAAGGCGTCTCTCGATGCCAAGAAGAACATGTTCCACGTGCCGGTGACCGAGCAGGGCACCATCCCGCACGAGGTTCTCGGCCACTTTGGTGCCGGCCGCATCATCATCAAGCCCGCTGTCGAGGGTACCGGCGTTATCGCCGGCGGCGCTGTGCGTCCCCTCTTTGAGCTTGCTGGCATCAAGAACGTCCTGTCCAAGTCCCTCGGTACCGACAACGGCCTCAACATCATCAAGGCTGCCGTCGAGGGCCTCAAGGAGCTCTCCAGCCCTGAGGACGTCGCGGCTCGCCGTGGCCTGACGGTCTCCGAGATGTTCGTCGGTAAGGAGAACTAAGCATGGCTGACACCATCAAGATCAAGCAGGTCCGCAGCACCAATGGTTGCAAGCAGGACCAGGTCCGTACTGTCCGTGCCCTCGGTCTCCACAGGATCCGCGAGGTTCGCGAGATTGCTGACAACGAGTCCGTCCGCGGCATGATCTTCAAGGTCAAGCACCTTGTCGAGATTGTAGAGGAGTAGCAAATGCAGCTTCACGATCTTACTCCCGCGCCCGGTTCCACCAAGAACCGCAAGCGCGTCGGCCGTGGCAATTCTTCGGGTCACGGCACCACTTCTGGCCGCGGTCAGAAGGGCCAGGGTTCCCGCTCTGGCGGCACCAAGGGTGCCGGCTTCGAGGGTGGCCAGACTCCGCTGGCCATGCGCCTGCCCAAGCTTCCGGGCTTCCGCAACCCCCGTCGTATCGAGTACACCGCTGTTAACGTTGAGCGTCTCGAGCGCAAGTTCGAGGACGGCGCTGTGATCGACGGTGCCGCTCTTAAGGCCGCTCGCATCACCAAGAGCGAGTTCGAGCCCGTCAAGGTGCTCGGCAATGGTGAGCTCACCAAGAAGTTCACGGTCAAGGTCGACAAGGTCAGCGCT